>JBBQNW010000014.1:0-27422 GCA_038330335.1 Burkholderiales bacterium
ATAGCTTGAGATGCACTGATATGCACTTGCCAGATGCGCAAATAAAAAGTAACTTCGTCACGCCTTCATTCGCTGGATTATTCATTTATGCCCGTCATTACCGGACTCACTATCTACCCGATCAAATCTTGCGCCGGTATCTCGGTCAGCCGCGCCATGGTGACGGACACCGGGCTGTCGGTGGCGTCGCTGCACGACAGAGAATGGATGCTGGTTGATGCTGACGGCAGGTTTCTAACGCAAAGGGAATATCCGCGCATGGCGTCGATACACCCGGCCATTGAAGGCACGCAGTTAGTCGTGCAGGCACCTGGCATGACAGCGCTCAGCATCGACATCATGCGAACCGGGGCAACACCAGCCAGCAGCTTGCCCGTACACATCTGGGAAGAGACGGTCAGCGCGATCGACTCTGGTGAGGCCAGTGCCGCGTGGTTCAGCGCGGTTCTGGGCGTGGCCTGCCGATTAGTACGCTTCCTGGACCCGGCCAAGCGCGCGGCGAATCCGAAATGGACTAGCCGGCACATAGCAAGCCCGGTCACCACACGGTTTTCTGACGGCTTTCCATTCTTATTGATTTCCCAGGCATCGCTGGACGACTTGAACCAGAAATCCACCGCCCAAGGTCGTGCCGCGGTACCGATGAACCGTTTCCGGCCAAATATCGTCATTGATGGCGTCGCGGCATTTGAAGAGGATTACGCTGCATCCTTATCGACCGAGCAAGCAGCGCCCCTGGAAACCATCTGCCTGGCACCGGTCAAACCCTGCCCGCGCTGTCCGATGCCGGCAGTGGACCAGAGCAGCGGCGAGGTCGGAGCTAACCCGGTCGAGGTACTGCAAAGCTATCGTGCCAATCCTTTGCTCGACGGTGGCATTAGCTTTGGCATGAATACCATCGTAACTCACGGTGCTGGCCAGTATCTGGCGCTTGGTGATACAGTTCAATTGCATCTGGCCTTCTGATTTTTTGCCGGAAAACCGACCGCACATGAAAGAGCACATGGATCAGGCAACATCACCTTTGCATACCAGGCCTGACGGGCACCAGAGCAACGCCGAACTGCAAGCCGAAAATCGCGTGCTACGCAGCCAGTTGCAAGAATTACTGGCGCAAGCGCATCGCAACCAGAACATCATGTCGCGCCACCAGACCCTGGATCTGGCGCTGATTGGGACCAGCAGCTTTCGGGAACTGATTGAAAATATTTTTAACACCCTGGCCAAAATTTCAGAACTCGACCAGATCACGCTATGCCTGTTGAACCATCAAAACAACCTGAGACAAATTCTCACCGATCTGAAAATTGATGAAAGTGAATTTCCACAGTTGTTGTTTGCCGACAGCGAACTAGAACTCCGTCTGGACGGTGTCCCGCTCCGCAAACCGGTGCTGGGCGCCTACGATGCCAGACTACACGCGACCAAGTTTGCCGTATGCCCGGGTCAACCCGGCAGTGTTGCCATCGTGCCGCTGATACGCCAGAACAAGCTGCTCGGCTGCCTTAATCTGGGTAGCATCGAACCCAGCCGTTTTGCCGGCAGCATGGCGACCGACTTCATTGAGCGCCTGGCGTCGATCATTGCCATTTGCCTTGAGAACGTCATTAACAGCGAGCGCCTGACCCACATCGGTTTAACCGATGCACTCACCAACGTCAGCAACCGGCGCTTCGTTGAGCAACGCATATTGGAAGAAATCGGACGGGCCCGCCGTCAGCAGTACAGCATCGCCTGCATGTATCTGGATATTGATTTTTTCAAGAAAATTAATGACGTCTACGGCCACCAGAGCGGCGACGATGTCCTCAAGGAAGTCGCCAGCCGGATCAAGGCAGAGCTGCGCCTGAGTGATACCCTGGGCCGCTTTGGCGGGGAAGAATTTGTCGTTATTCTGGTCAATGCCCAGTTGCAAGATGCAGTACAAGTGGCCGAACGTATCCGCAGCAGCATCGCCGGCAAACCATTTATGCTGAGCATGGCGGGGACTTGCGCGACCAGCATTTCTATCGGTGTGGCGGCCCTAGGCGAAGCCGGCAACCAGGGAGAGATTCAGACAGCAGCCAGTGAACTGCTGTGGCGTGCCGACCAGGCCTTATATGAGGCGAAAAAACAAGGGCGCAACCGCGTTTGCCAGTCAGTTTATCCGTCCGGCGCAACCGGAAAAATGAAACCGCGCGGCTAAGTTAAACCTGGCCAGCTAGGCCGGCTTTTTTGCCTCTTGCTGCAGGCGCTCGTACTTGGCCAATAGTTGTTCTTTGGATT
The DNA here is from genome assembly GCA_038330335.1 of Burkholderiales bacterium. Taxonomy (GTDB): domain Bacteria; phylum Pseudomonadota; class Gammaproteobacteria; order Burkholderiales; family Burkholderiaceae_D; genus Undibacterium. Next base: position 2,266 of record JBBQNW010000014.1, read on the forward strand.
CGCGCCAGGCCGGATTAAACGGAATGCAGCTCACCGGGCACACCTGCTGGCATTGCGGTTCCTTGTAATGACCGACACATTCGGTGCATTTATTCGGGTCTATTTCATAAATCTCTGGCCCCATGTAAATTGCTTCGTTGGGGCACTCGGGTTCACATACATCGCAATTGATGCAATCATCCGTAATCAGTAAAGCCACACTTCCTCCTGCTGCTTGTTATTGCTTGTTGTTGCTATTTTTTGCTATTTGTTGCTTGTTGTTGCTATTTGTTGCTTGTTGTTGATCGCTGCTGGCAAAAAGCATTTACTTTTCTTGCTCTTCGGCCAATGCCGCGATTTTTTGTTTCAACCACTTATCCACCGATGGAAACACAAATTTCGACACATCGCCGCCAAACATCGCAATTTCACGAACGATGGTACCTGAAATAAACTGATACTGATCCGACGGCGTCAGAAACAAGGTTTCTACGTCCGGTAACAAATACCGGTTCATTCCGGCCATCTGAAACTCATATTCAAAATCGGATACCGCACGCAGACCACGCACAATGACTCTGGCGTCGTTCTTGCGAACAAAATCTTTCAGTAAGCCTGAAAAACTTTCGACCCGTACATTCGGATAATGGCCCAGCACTTCATTGGCAATCTTCAGGCGCTCTTCCAATGAAAAGAAGGGTTTTTTGTTTTTACTATCGGCGACGCCAACCACCAGCGTATCAAACAGACCGGAGGCGCGACGCACCAAATCTTCATGCCCACGGGTCAGTGGATCGAATGTTCCCGGATATACGGCTGTGACCATTGTTGCTCCCTGATTCACTTCTTAAATATGAGTGTGCACCACTATGAGCGGGCATTATGCCTGATTATCGTGCACTTTATGCGCTGAAATGTTGCGTTGCAGTATATGGAAGAACACACTGCCAGCCTGATCCGCACGAATAACGTCCCAACCGACCAGCCAATCTTGCCTGTTTTGCTCAGACTCGCCGGATAACAGCGCATATTCCGCCTCTACGTAGAGTAATCCTTTGTCCGCAAGCAAGTGTGCACATAACGGCAATATTGTTGGCAGCATATCCTGACCAAACGGCGGGTCCAGAAAAATCACATCAAAGCGTTGCTGGCGCGCCACCATGCTCGCCAATACCTTCAAGGCATCGGCACGCAGTAGTTCGATCTGGCTCGCGGCCAGCTTTTGCCTGACCTGTTCCAGTTGTAGATAGGCCGGAGTGTGACATTCCACCATCACCACCTGCGCTGCGCCGCGGCTAGCTGCTTCAAAACCAAGCGCGCCGCTACCGGCAAACAAGTCCAGGCAACGCATATCCTGCCAGCCGCCAGCCAGTAAAAAATTGAGCCAGTTAAACACCGTCTCACGCACCCGGTCAGGGGTCGGGCGCAAGCCCTCGGCGACAATCACATTGAGCGGCGTGCGCTTCCAAAGGCCACCGATGATACGAACCTGATGCAGGGCACGACTGCTGCTGAGCGGCTTTTTAATGTTGGCTTTCATAGGCGGGCAAGATAGTTAGGCAGGTGAGGCAAAATTACCAACAGGGGTCTGTTAGAATGGCAGCATTCTAACCTGTCCGCACCTGACTCACTACTATCCACTCACTATCATCGATGTTTAGCTTTTTCAAGAAAAAACCCAAAGATGAGCCAGCTTCTCCTGCAGAAGCAACAGCCGCCATCACTGTGCCGACAACTGAGCCGACAACTAAGCCGACAACTGAGCCGGCATCCGAGCCGGTAACCGCAGCTGCCAGCACAAAAACCTCATGGTTTCATCGCCTCAAAGCCGGCCTGTCAAAAACCTCTTCGAGTCTGACGACCCTGTTTATCGGCGCCAGAATTGATGATGACTTGTATGACGAACTGGAAACCGCGCTACTGATTTCGGATGCGGGTGTTGAAGCCACGCAGTATTTACTCGACAGCTTGAAAAAGAAGGTCAAGGAAGAAAAATTAACCGACGCCTTGCAGGTCAAAGCCGCCTTAAAAACCCTGTTGCTAAATTTATTAACCCCATTACAAAAACCGCTGGAACTAGGCCGGCATCAACCGCTGGTGATGATGATTTCCGGCGTCAACGGTGCCGGAAAAACCACCACCATCGGCAAGCTGGCAAAACATTTGCAAAGTCACCAACAATCGGTAGTGCTGGCCGCCGGAGACACCTTCCGTGCCGCGGCACGTGAGCAACTCACGATCTGGGGTGAACGTAATAATGTGACGGTGATCGCCCAGGAATCGGGTGACCCGGCCGCCGTGGCATTTGATGCCGTCGCTTCTGCCAAGGCTCGTGGCACCAATGTCGTGATGGTCGACACCGCCGGTCGTCTGCCTACCCAACTGCATCTGATGGAAGAGCTGAAGAAAATCAAGCGGGTGATTGCCAAAGGCATGGATGGGGCACCGCAAGAGATTTTGTTAGTAATCGACGGCAATACCGGACAAAACGCGTTAGCTCAAGTGAAGGCCTTTGATGAGGCATTAAACCTGACCGGTCTGATCATTACCAAACTCGACGGCACCGCCAAGGGCGGCGTATTGGCAGCGATTGCCAAGATCCGGCCGATTCCGGTTTACTTTATCGGTATCGGTGAACAGATTGAGGACTTACAAGCTTTTAATGCACAGGAATTCGTGGATGCCTTGTTTGATTAAGCGTCATTGATTCAGCGTACTTCATGACATTGCGCTCCCTCTTGACCTGTCCAATTTGCTCCCGACATTTGTTTTTTTAAATTCGCCCACCATCTGACTCAACTACGTAGCCATGATTGAATTTCAGCACGTTTCCAAGGAATACTCGCGCGGTGTGTTTGCCTTGCGCGATATTTCATTCTCAATCGCTGACGGCGAGCTGATTTTTTTAGCCGGCCCTTCCGGTGCCGGTAAATCGACTTTGCTGAAGATGATCGCCGGCGTAGAGCGCCCAAGCAGCGGCACTGTTATGGTCAACGGCCAGGACGTCAGCAAACTCAAAGCGGGCAGCCTGCCCTATCTGCGACGCAAGCTAGGCTTGTTACTGCAAGGGCAAGGCTTACTGCTCGACCGCAGTGTACTGGCCAACGTCATGCTACCGCTGATCGTGGCCGGCGCGGCCTCGTCGGAAGCCGAAACCAGAGCCCGTACGGCACTGGAAAAAGTGAATTTATCGGATAAATGCGATGCCTTTCCCCTGACTTTATCCGGTGGCGAGCAGCAACGCGTTGCGATTGCCCGCGCGATTGTCAACCGCCCGCAAATTATTCTGGCCGATGAACCAACCGCATTCCTGGACAGGGACAATGCCAACAAAGTCTTAAACGCCTTAAAGGCGTTTCAAAGCGCCGGCGTCACCTGCATTATTTCTAGCCATGACGAGCAACTTTTCGATCAGGCCAGTCGCGTCATTTACTTGAGCAACGGCTCAATCAGCGACGCCTGGAAATCCGCTTCATCCATCTGATAAGGGATACCATGACTATCTGGTTTCGTCAGCATTTATTTGCATTAAAAAGCGCGCTATCGCACTTGCGCGGCAGCCCGGGCAATTTCCTCTTCAACGTGTTGGTGGTGGCAATAGCGCTGGCCTTGCCGATCGCCGGTCTGACCCTGATTGAAAACATACGCCCGGTCTCGACACAATTATCGATAGAGCCGGAAATTAGTATTTTTCTCGACCCGGCGACGCCGCGCGCAGAGGCGACTGCTTTGTCGATACCCATCAAAAACATTCTGCAAGAAAACAAAATTACGGCAAAACTTAACTTTGTCACAAAAGATAAGGCGCTCGCGGCGATGGAAGAAACTTCCAGTCTGGCAGAAGTGCTGTCCACTCTGGGAGGTAATCCTCTGCCAGACGCCTACGTCTTGTCGCTGGCCAATTCCGATACGCACAAAGTGGCGGCACTGACCGCGCAGCTAAAATCTCTGCCGCATGTCGATGTTGTGCAGATCGACTCCGCTTGGGTAAAACGGCTATCCGCCCTGGTGCAGGTGTTGCAACTGGCCTTGCTGTTTCTTGCCGTGACGCTGGGAATGGTGGTCGTCGTGGTCATCTTTAACGCGACCCGCCTGCAAGTAATTTCTCATCAGGCAGAAATATCGATTGCCAGACTGCTGGGCGCCACCAATAGCTTCATTCACAAACCTTACTACTACACCGGGGCGTCACTTGGTCTGCTGGCGGGCTGTGTTGCCCTGGCGATGGTGGCTATTTCATTACAGCCACTAAATCAGTCAATTGCCGAATTCGCTAAATTGTATGCGTCGGAATTTCATTTAATGCCGCTGGGAATTTTATCAAGCCTAAGCCTGCTCGGTACCAGTATGCTGCTGGGTTTATGCGGCGCGTTTTTCTCTGTCCGGCGGCAATTGGCAATGAGCGCTTAAGCCATTTTTTGATATTTATCAAAAATGACGCAACTTTTAAGCGTCCAGTCACTCTAAATTCTATACTTGTTTAAAATCGGCACTCTGAAACACCGAACATGGATGAATGACGATATCCTTATAAATAGAGATTATTAGCACTCAATCATAGAGAGTGCTAATATTAGAGATTAAAGGGATCGGTCTGATCTGATTTATCACTTTTCAACAAGGTGTTTCTATTCTTTACAACAGCAGACCGGCAGCAAATCAGGAGGAAGAATGACATATTCATCAACACAAAGTACTATGCCGTCTACCAATAACACCGCACTGGCTCTGGGTTTTACCGGGACACTCGGAAACATCGATGCCTACATTTCAGCAGTGAATCGCCTGCCCATGCTGACGCATGAACAAGAAATGGACCTGGCGAATCAGCTACGTCAAAACAATGATCTCAATGCCGCCCAGCAATTAGTCATGTCGCATCTGCGCCTGGTGGTGTCGATTGCCCGTGGCTATCTCGGTTATGGCCTGCCGCATGCCGACTTGATCCAGGAAGGGAATATCGGCTTGATGAAAGCTGTAAAACGTTTCGATCCAGATCAGGGCGTTCGCCTGGTGTCGTATGCCATGCACTGGATCAAAGCTGAGATGCATGAATATATACTCAAAAACTGGCGCTTAGTAAAAGTGGCGACAACCAAGGCGCAAAGAAAGCTTTTCTTTAATTTGCGTAGCCACAAAGAAGGCTTAGATGCCATGTCGCCGACGCAGATCGAGGCACTGGCACAGAAACTCGATGTCAAACGTGAAGAAGTCATTGAGATGGAAATGCGTCTGTCCGGCCGCGACATCGCGATGGATGCGCAAAGCGATGATGAAGATGACAAATTCGCGCCTATCGCTTATCTGAAAACTGAGGCGGGTGAGCCTACCCGTGTGATTGAAGAGCAGCGTTATGACCGTTTACAAAGCGAGGGCTTAGAAACCGCCTTATCAAAATTGGACGCCCGTTCCCGCCATATTATTGAATCACGCTGGCTGAAAAACGATGACGGATCAGGCGCCACATTGCATGAACTTGCCAGTGAATATGGCGTTTCTGCAGAGCGTATCCGCCAGATTGAAAGCGCCGCCCTGAAGAAAATGAAAGGCGCGCTGGTTAGTTTCACCTAAAACAAGCCAGCCACTAGCCATACAAAAAAGGCACTCATTACGAGTGCCTTTTTTTATTTCAATAATATTTTAAGATCATGTACGATCGGCTCAGCACCCTGGCCATGCCTGAGAAATAGACGTATCCGTCCCTGTGAATCAAACACATAGCTGCCGGCAGTATGATCCATCGTGTACGAACCAGCTGTTTTTCCGGGAACTTTCTGATAGAAAATCTTAAAATCTTTAGCGACTTTAGCCGTCGCATTTGCATCACCATACAAACCTAAAAAACGCGCATCGAAAGTAGGCACATAAGCGGCCAGTAAGGATTGCGTATCCCGCTCAGGATCTATCGTCACGAATAATACCTGCACCTTGTCAGCCGCAGCGCCGAGTTGCTGCATGACGCTGGCCATTTCAGCCATCGTGGTAGGGCAAACGTCAGGACATTGGGTGTAGCCAAAAAACACCACCACCGCCTTGCCTTTAAAATCAGCCAAAGTCCGCGCTTTCCCATTGTGATCGGTGAGTGCGAAATTTTTGGCATAATCTAAGCCCGTCAGATCCGTATTGATGAACTTTGTTGCCGGATCAGAGCAGGCACTGAGGCACAAGACGAATGACACGCAGAGTAGTTTGAGACGGCTAATATATACAGACATGGGCTTACAGCTTAATGTAATGATCTACCAGCAGTGCGAGAAACAGCAGCGACAAATAGATAATGGAAAAAGTAAACGTTTTGCGCGCATGGGCATCGTCATAATGGCGATAAATGCGCCACGCATACCACAGAAACATCAGCCCCAATATCACCGCAGAGACCAGATAAATCAGACCGCTCATATGCACTGCGTAAGGCAGCATGGTGGTGGAAAATAAGGCGATGGTGTAGAGCCAGATATGAAAACGCGTAAATTCAAGACCATGCGTGATCGGTAACATCGGCAATCCTGACTTGGCATAGTCATCACGCCGGTACATCGCCAGAGCCCAGAAATGCGGCGGGGTCCAAATGAATATAATTAATACCAATAGCCAGGCCTGCATCGGAACATCGTTGGCAATGGCCGCCCAACCCAAGGCTGGAGGCATCGCCCCCGATAAACCACCAATGACGATATTTTGCGGTGTAGCAGGCTTTAAAATAATCGTGTAGATCAGGGCATAGCCAACAAAGGTCGCCAACGTCAGCCACATCGTCAGCGGATTGACCAGGCTGTGCAGCACCCACATTCCGGCGCCACCAATTGCACATGAAAATAACAGAATTTGACGCGCCGTAATTTCACCGCTGGCACTGGCACGACGTGCCGTGCGCGCCATACGGGAATCAATCTCGCGCTCAATTAAACAATTCACCGCGAACGCTGCACCGGCCAGTAACCAGATACCGATGGTCGCCGCAATGACAACGCGCCAGTCGGGCAAATCAGGCGTTGCCAGAAACATGCCGATGACAGCACAAAAAACCGCGAGTTGGGTTACTCGCGGCTTGGTCAAGGCCATATATTGGGCAAGACGATTGGAGGAAGAACTTAAAATTGTCATGAAAATCAAGGTGCTGCAGCGTGCCGAACTCGGTAGTTTAGCATGCTCAGTAAAAGCACGAGCAAAGCCGCTCCAGCATTATGCAATACCGCAATCAACAGCGGCCAGGAGAAATACACGGTAGAAACACCGCTCAACAATTGCAGAAAAATTACAATAAGAATTCTGTTACCGATAAAGGAATAATCAGAATTTTTTCTAGCTTGGTAAGCGGCCCACGTCAGCATGATGATCACCACCCAGGCAAAATTTCTGTGTACCCAATGGATCGCCACCAGTGCGGGGAAAGCTAGGTATTGACCGTCCACGGTCTGTCCGAGTTGCCGCCACAGGCTAAATCCGTGCTTAAAATCCATTTCGGGAATCAGCAGACCATGACATAAAGGATAATCAGTGCAAGCTAAAGCCGCGTAATTAGTGCTGACCCATCCACCAAGTGCAATCTGCACCGCCAGTAAAATCAGGGCGGCAGTTGCCAGACGAATTAACTGCCGGTCCGCCGACCGCGTAGTCTTCACGGCCACGACTTCACGTAACCACGACCAGCTTAACAAGCCGAGCAGACTCATTCCTAGCAGCAAGTGAGTCGTGACAATCACCGGCTGCAATTTCAGGGTGACGGTCCAGGCGCCAAAAGCCCCCTGCAAGCAGACAAAAAAGAATAAGCCAGTCGCTAACCAAGGAGAGTGTGGTAATTTTTTGCGCTGCCACCATGCAATAATCATCTGCGCAAGGATCAGCACACCCACGCACATGGCAAGATAGCGATGAATCATCTCTATCCATGCTTTCTGTACGCTTACCGGGCCGCCGGGCATCGAATTTTGCGCTGCTGTAATCGCATGATGAGACAACAAAGGGTTAGCCTGGCCGTAACAACCTGGCCAGTCGGGACAACCCAGACCGGAGTCGGTAAGCCGGGTAAATGCTCCAAAAATTATCAGATCCAAGGTCAGAAATACCGTGACTCCGATCAGTTTTGAATATTTATTCGGGTCGCGGGAAACCCAGACGACACTAAGAGGTATTAGGGCGACCAGCAAACCGGTAATCAAAAGTTGCATCCACATTGTGTGTCTGCCTAGCCGATTGCGGAGGCACGCAATAACTTACTGATATCTTTTTTTATTTTATTTGGATCGGCATCTTTGGGGAAGCGCATCATCAGATTACCCAAAGGATCGATCATGTAAATATGATCATTTAACTGGGTGCCAGCTTCCGTCGGCAGCCACTTTTTAAGTAAGCCGGCATCCACTTTAATCATGCTGGTGCCATCGTATTCACGCATGGCAACGGTATCCACGGGAGCCTCATCGATAATGAGCCAGACGCGCTCGACCCGCTCCATCTCCTTGCCTTGGGTTAAGCGCAGTTGCCGCATGTCGTACAGCTTTTTCTTACAATTAGCGGCACAAGCGCCGCTATCAACTTGCAACATGATCCATTTGCCATTAAAGGAGCTCAGTTCTTTCGGCTCGCCGCCGAGAAGATGACTGCCCAGGTTTGGCATAGGATACAGACGCGGATCGAGGATCGTTCCGTAATTGGTGCGCCCGCCCGGTTTAATGACGTAATACGTCAGGTAGGAGAACACCATAGGTGCGGCGCAAACGGCTAGTACCGCGAACAATTTCCAGCGACCCGCTGATTTCTTTTTATCTATTTTTTCCACGACTAAATCCTGTTACAACAAAGAAAATCACTGCCATCAGAGACAGTGCATACCATTGAAATGCATAAGCGCGATGCTTCTCCGACCCTGCAGACGGCATCGGCCAGTCCCGTTGCAGTCCATCGGGGCTCGCGCTGGTTTGCTCCATGACAAAAGGCAATAACTTTAAGCCTGTTTGGCGCGACACATCGGCAACCTTAAGGTTCTGCAATATCGCATTGGGGATTATTTTTTCAGTACCACCTAATTGCATGACACGGTCAACATTCGTTCTTGCAATACCCTCCAGTACGATGCTACCCGCAGGCGTCTTCAGCACTGGCATCTGTGCCCGGATCAAAGGGTTCCTGGGCTGCCAACCGCGTGCGACCAGCAGATGTTGATCGCTGTCCTGAATCTTAAACGGCATCAAAACATAAAATCCGGCAACCCCATGCAAAGGACGATTATCCAGATACAAGGGAAATCCCGCAACGAAATGCCCTTGTAAGCGTATCCGGTGAAAAGCCAACTCGTCGTCAGGTGCGGCAAGTTGCCCGGATGTAAGTGCTGCCATCTGGCCACGTTGCAACATCCTGCTGGCGATCTGCTCTTTTTCCAGTGCACGCCGGGTTTGCCACTGTCCCAGAGAGACACCGGTAATACAAAGTGCAATCGTCAGCAACAAGGGAATCAAACGAAATCGAAAAGAATATGGCATTACAATAGAGGTTTTGAGAATAGGCAATCTGGAATGAAAACTCTTGTAGCTATCGCTTTTTTACTCATTTTCATTAGCTTGGGATCCGCTTTGGTCTACATGATGAAGGACAAAGGGCGCAGTAACCGCACCGTCAAAGCACTGGCTTTTCGTGTAGGATTTTCCATCGCGCTGTTCCTGCTCATCCTGCTGGCCAATTATTTTGGCTTAATCCAGCCAACCGGTATTTCTTGATCTGCACTGACAGATGATGCCATAAGCAAGAAAAAGCCGCACAGTGTGCGGCTTTTTGTCTTTCATCGATGAGGGTTGATCAGAACCATATCAGAGCCAATAAACAACCACATACAAGCCAAGCCACACCACGTCAACAAAGTGCCAGTACCAGGCTGCACCTTCAAATGCAAAGTGATGCTCAGGCGTAAAGTGTCCTTTCATGACCCGATATAAAACCACCGACAACATGATCGCGCCCATCGTCACATGAAAACCGTGGAAACCGGTCAGCATAAAAAACGTCGAGCCATAAATACCAGAAGTTAATTTCAAGTTCAGTTCATTGTAGGCTTCGATATATTCGAACGCCTGGAAGCCCATAAATGTTGCACCTAACAAGATAGTTGCAAACAACCAGATGGCGGTCTTGACACGATGCCCCTCGCGTAAAGCATGGTGGGCAATGGTCAGGGTAACCCCGGAGGTTAATAACAGCGCCGTATTAATGGTAGGGATAGGGAACGGCGTCATCACCTTAAAGGCTTCGATGGTGCCGGCAGGACCCAGATTACCCCATTGCCCGGCAAAATCTGGCCATAACACTTTGTGATCCAGGTCAGCAAGCCAGGGCATACTGATGCTGCGGGCATAAAATAAGGCGCCAAAGAACGCACCGAAAAACATCACTTCGGAAAAAATAAACCAGCTCATGCTCCAGCGGAAAGAAACATCTACCCGTGCGCTATATTTCCCGCCCTCTGATTCGGCAATCGCGTCGCCAAACCATTTGTACAGTACCACCAGGGTCAGAAAAATACCGGCAAAATTGAGGTAAGACCCCCAAACAGCACCGTTCACCCATGCAGAAGCGCCAAGCATGGTCAGCAATAAAGTCGTGCCTCCAAGTACAGGCCATTTTGAAGGACCAGGCACAAAATAATAAGGTGCCTTAGCGTTGTGAGAACTCATTTCCATCTCCCGATACAATTTTAACTAGATTTCTTTATTTTGCGACGACACTTTTGACAATCAACACCAGTATCGCAATGAATATTAATGCACCAATTACACCAGCAATAATGACATGGAGCGGGTTCAATTGCGCCGCATCCTGCTCATAATCACTTTTTTTCCGTATCCCTAAAAACGACCAAAAAACTGCCTTGGCGGTCGCGGCAAAAGACGCTTTTCGCTGACTTGCCTGCTTTAAATCATCCATGACTTAGACGCCTTCGCCTGTGGTTTTTGGCTTCCCGCCTACCTCAAAAAACGTATACGACAAGGTAATTGTCTTCACATCTTTGGGCAAACTCGGGTCTATATAAAACACCACTGGCATTTGCCTGGCCTCGTTGGCTTCCAGCGTTTGCTGCTTAAAGCAAAAACATTCCATCTTTTTAAAATAAGCTGCCGCTTGCTGCGGTGCATAACTAGGAATTGCCTGGGCATCCATCTTATACGACTGCTTATTGACCACTTCGTACACCACTTGCGTCATCTCGCCCGGATGGACTTTCATGCTAGACACCGTTGGTCGAAAACGCCATGGACCCTGGGTATTAGCATCAAACTCCACCGTAATCTCGCGACTTCTATCGATCTGCGAATTTGTTATTTCTTTAATTGAAATATCTTTCGGAGTAAGAATATTTACTCCGGTCAGCTCACAAATTTGCTTATAGATCGGCACCAAGGCATAACCAAAACCGAACATCACGACTGCGATCACCAACAACTTACCTAGCATGCTGGCATTCAGTTTCCGGACTCCTGAGATTTCTTCAGCAGGCTCCTGTTTCGTTTGTATCGACATTAATTATTTACGTCCGGCATCAACGAAAAAAGATTTGTTTCACAAAGATGCCGATAAAAAACACCAGCACGATAGAAAACAACATCAGCGCTGTTTTGAGATTATTCGGTTTTTTTTCGTTTTTCATTTTTCAAAAGGAAACCTGCTTAGACAGGCCCCCTTCTCGCGGCTTATTTAAAAACTGGTGGCTCTTCAAAAGTATGGAAAGGTGCAGGACTAGGTACTGTCCATTCCAGGCCTTCTGCGCCATCCCATGGCTTGGCTAAGGCAGGCTTACCACCTTTAATACAAGGAATAACCACGGCGAACAAGAAATACACTTGCATCAAGCCGAAACCAAATCCACCAATCGAAGCAATCATATTAAAGTCGGTGAACTGGGCAGGGTAATCCGCATAACGACGCGGCATTCCGGCCAATCCCAAAAAGTGCATAGGGAAGAAAGTCACGTTAAACCAGATCAATGAACCCCAGAAGTGGATTTTGCCGCGTGTTTCGTTGTACATGAAACCGGTCCACTTTGGACTCCAGTAGTAAAAACCGGCAAACAAAGCGAATAGTGAACCTGCCACTAATACATAGTGAAAGTGAGCAACAACATAGTAGGTATCCTGCAACTGAATATCAATTGGTGTCACGGCAAGAATCAAACCGGTAAAACCACCCATGGTAAATACAAAGATAAAACCCACCGCGAACAACATAGGCGTCTCGAAAGTCATCGAGCCCTTCCACATTGTTGCGACCCAGTTAAATACTTTTACACCGGTCGGCACCGAGATCAGCATCGTCGCATACATGAAAAACAGTTGCGCCGTCACTGGCATACCAGTGGTGAACATGTGATGCGCCCAAACGATGAACGACAAAATAGCAATCGATGATGTTGCGTAGACCATTGAGGCATAGCCAAACAAAGGCTTACGGGCAAATGCCGGAACGATCTGGGAAACGATACCAAAAGCGGGCAAAATCATAATGTAGACTTCAGGATGTCCGAAGAACCAGAAAATATGCTGGTACATCACAGGATCACCGCCACCGGCCGCATTAAAAAATGAGGTACCGAAGTGACGATCTGTCAAAGTCATAGTAATAGCACCCGCTAACACCGGCATCACGGCGATCAACAAATAAGCCGTGATCAGCCAAGTCCAGCAAAACATCGGCATCTTCATCAGTGTCATGCCCGGAGCGCGCATATTCAAGATAGTGGTAATGATATTGATAGAACCCATGATGGAAGACGCGCCCATGATATGAATCGCGAAAATCGCCATATCCATACCCGGCCCCATCTGTGTCGACAATGGTGCGTAGAGGGTCCAGCCGGCAGCGGTAGCGCCACCAGGAACCCAAAACGAAGCCATCAGCAAAATAGCAGCGGGAGGCATGAGCCAGAACGAAAAGTTATTCATCCGGGCAAACGCCATATCGGACGCACCGATTTGCAATGGGATCATCCAGTTAGCGAAGCCAACAAACGCCGGCATGATCGCACCGAACACCATCATCAAGCCATGCATGGTGGTCAGCTGATTAAAAAACTCCGGCTGGAATAATTGCAAGCCAGGCTGAAACAGTTCTGCACGTATCATCAAGGCCAACACGCCGCCGGACAACAGCATGGTGAAAGCAAACCACAGGTAAAGATTACCTATGTCTTTATGATTGGTTGCAAATAAATACCGTCTCCACCCGTGCGGGTGATCGTGGGCGTGGTCATCGTGACCGGCTGCATGATCATGAGAATGATCGTGGGCGTGATCGACTGTGGTAGTGCTCATCTCAATCTCCTGTTCAATTACTTACGCGCTGCCAGAACTTCGGCTGGCTGGACGATATTTTCTGCGGATTTGTTTGACCAGTTGTTGCGGGTATAGGTAATCACCGCTGCAATTTCTGTGTCAGACAATGTTGCTTTCCAGGATGGCATGGCGTTTTTGCCATTCAGCAAAATAGCGACTTGTCCGGCTTTGGCACCGGCAACCACCACTGATCCGTCCAAGGCCGGGAATGCACCCGGAACGCCTTTACCTGTAGCTTGATGGCAGGCCACGCAATTGGCGGCGTAGACTTTTTCTCCGCGCTGCTTCAACTCGTCGACGGTCCATACCTTACTTGGATCATCAGCATTGGCGGCCATCTCTTTTTTCTTGATGCCTACCCATTTTTTGTACTCTTCGTCAGACACCACATTCACGACGATAGGCATGAAAGCATGTTCTTTCCCGCACAACTCAGAGCAAAGTCCGCGGTAGGTGCCGATTTTTTCCGCCTTAAACCAGGTATCACGGACAAAACCAGGAATAGCATCTTGCTTGACACCAAAGGCAGGAACAGACCAGGAGTGAATTACATCATTGGCAGTTGTGATGAGGCGAATTTTTTTATTCACGGGAACCACTACCGGATTATCGACTTCCATCAGGTAGTTATCGCCACGGGCTTCTGTTGGCGCGACACCGGGAGCACCGACCTGGGTGCGAGGCGTGGCCAAAGTTGACAAGAAGGAAATCCCTTCACCATCACCTTTAATATAATCGTAGCCCCATTTCCACTGCATACCGGTGGTTTTAATCGTGATATCCGCGTTCGAGGTATCTTTCATAGAGACTAAAGTCTTAGTCGCTGGCAACGCCATACCGATAACAATAATAAAAGGTACGATCGTCCAGAGTATTTCTACGGTGGTACTTTCATGAAAAGTTGCAGCTTTATGGCCTACTGATTTGCGGTGTTTTAAAATTGAATAAAACATGACGCTGAACACGGCGACGAAAATCACCATGCAAATGACCAGCATTAAATTATGCAAAGAGTAAATTTGCTCTGCAATCTGAGTCACCGGTGTTTGCAAGTTCATCTCAAGCACTGCAGGACCACCCTGACTATCTACTACCGCCCATGTTGGCAAACCTGCTGCCATGAGCGAAGCACCCAGCACTAACGACTGTAATCGCTTAGCATGTTTCATGTTTCCCCCAAAACCCCTGTTTAAATTTTTTATCAGAAGCGCCAACATACGCACCGGCAACTTCTACAACTGCGAGAGTATAAGGTGTAAAGCTGCCCTACATCAAGAGAAAATCAAGCAGAACGTGCACGCAAGCACCTTGATCTAACTCAAATGATGTCCACCTGGCGCATTCAAAAGCCGACAGATTGATAGTAACTTGATTTGGATTAAATTACTTTTTGGGGAAATCCATACGGATAACCGACTCTCCGGACGTGCGTTTCTTTGGCACAGGTCTAAATGCATGGCCATACACCACTTCAAACGTCAGCGCTATGCGGCCGTCTTGCTTGCGCATCGACTCTAACGCCCGGGATAAAACGCGGTAGGCCGAGCGCCCTATCAACCCCTGACGGCGCGTCAGCAAAGGGTTGCCGCCCAGGGCCCGCACATCGGCAAACAATTTATCGATATTCTCATAGGTCAGTGTCAATTTCTCCATGTCCATCACCGGAGTAGAAAATCCGGCATTCACCAGCATATCGCCAAAGTCATGCATATCGACAAACGGCAAGGTATGCGGAGCCTGATCGATGAGGGCAAAGGCCTGGCGCAATTCGACCAGGCTATCCGGCCCGAAACAGGAAAACATCAGCAGGCCGTCGGTACGCAAAACCCGGCGCCACTCGGCAAACACCAGATCCGGCTGCGGATGCCAGTGCAAGGCCAGATTTGACCATACCAGGTCAACGCTACCGGCAGCGGCCGGCAGATTGGCAAAGTCGCCACACAACAGGCTCATCTCATGGCCTGGGCGTAACGCCGCAGGCAACCACTTTGCCATCATCCGGTCAACCGAATTCAGCGCCTCTCGACGGTGCTGCAAGGCTAAGTCGAGCATAGGCTTGGCACTATCGACACCCACCACATGGGCCTTGGGAAAACGCGTTTGCAGCTGTTCTATATCTGCACCCTCACCGCAACCGGCATCAAGGATGCGCTCCGGCTGAATTTTAATCAGCTCGAGCTTATCGCGCATACGGCTGGCAATTTCCCGGCGCAAAAAATTGGAACCGGCTATCTTTGTTGCCGACGAAAATAGTTGGCGGACACGATGTAAATCAATCGGAGCACTGAGCATAAAAATGTAAAAAAATAAACATGGTAGCGGCGCGAGCCGAAATGGAATGCCATAATGAACCAAGCTGCATCAAGCCGCATCAAGCAAGCACTTAACTTTCACTTATTGACGCGAAGTTTACCACCCGGCTAACAACATGACTTATTTAAAGCAACTTTGCTTACCGCGCTTTAGCAAGATTACTAAAAAAATGAGCCGCCTCATCCCGTCTGCCTGCGCTTTATGCGGCATCGCCGGAGAAACTTTATTGTGCGCCGCCTGCCGCCATCAATATTTCGACAAAGTTCAGGCGCGTTGTCAGCAATGCGCGATACCACTTGAGGCGCATGACGGGCATCTGGTGTGCGGTGAATGCCTGAGCAGGCAACCGGGATTTGACTACAGCGTTGTCGCCAGCAATTATTCTGCACCGCTAGACCAGTTGATACTTGCGCTCAAATTTGGTCATCGTTTGGAGTTGTCCGCTTTATTTTCAGATTTATTGCGTGATGCGGTGTTAGGTGACGCGAGGTTACGAGATGCGAGGTTACGAGATGCGAGGTTACGAGATGCGATGCGGCGCAATGCCCCGGCAAACGGCAAGCAACAGCATTTGCCTGAAATTTTGTGTGCGGTGCCGCTAGGGCGAGTGCGCTTAAGCGAACGCGGATTTAATCAATCGTTAGAGATCGCCAAATTACTCGCAGCACAACTAGGAATCCCACTAGAAGCAGAGCTGGTGCACAGGGTCAGGGAAACTGTCCGGCAAAGCAGTCTGCATCCGGATGCTAGACAAAAAAACCTGCGCCATGCTTTTAGCCTGAACCAGCAGGCCATACAACGAATTCAAGGTAAGCATATCGGCGTTGTCGACGATGTCATGACGACCGGCACCACCTTGCACGAGATTGCGACCTTATTGAAACGCTTCGGTGCCGCCAGGGTGAGCAATTACGTCGTTGCCAGAACGCCGCGCCACTAGGCTCAATGGCATGAGCATCTATCACTAAAAATAGCTCGACCAGTGTTTCATGCCCTTTTTCAAGTACTGGTAACTGGTTTCTCCTAGACTCTGCGCTATCATGACAGCCTCGTTGCGTTCGCGCTCACTATCAAAAAGGAAGCATCTTGTTTCATGTCGTCTTGGTTGAACCAGAAATCCCGCCCAATACCGGCAATATCATCCGGCTGTGTGCCAATACCGGCGCGCAACTGCATCTGATCGAGCCTTTAGGCTTTCCTTTGGATGACAGCAAAATGAAACGTGCCGGACTCGATTATCATGATTACGCCACCATGAAGGTGCACAAAAACTGGGAAGCGTTTTTGGCATCCGAACAGCCGCCTCGTGAACGGATGTTTGCCATGACGACCCATGGCTCAGGGACGTTTTCAACGCGAGCGTTCCTGCCTGGAGATTTTTTTGTATTCGGCGCAGAAACGCGCGGCTTAGCACCAGAAGTGAGGGACGCCTTTCCCGAAGCGCAAAGAATACGATTACCGATGCGCCCGGATAACCGCAGTTTAAATCTCTCTAACACGGTCGCGGTCGTGGTCTATGAAGCCTGGCGTCAAAACGGCTTCGCCGGTGGTGCCTAGATGACAGTATCATTACGCCAGTAGCACCGAAGTCAATAAAATACAGCCCAGTTTCAGATGCATCCTGTTCACACGCCTGCAGGCCTTATGAACAGCGAAGTCCGGGCGGCTTCCACGGTCAAAGCGTCAGCAAGGCGCTGATCCGGTGGCATACCCGCCGGCATTTCAGACCTCACGTTATGCCCGCGTATGCTACCGACTCAGTCTTTTTTTGCGCAACCGCAATGAAAAAAAATGCATATTTTCATTGATTTTCCTTCACTGCTGTAAATTTTATTTTTTTAAAAAAATACCGTTTGTAATCATAAGAATGCCCACCGGCATTCTGCGCACTGCCTGGTCGCCACCCGCATTTTGAATGCCATCAGCCACAGCGAAATTCAGCGAAATGCAGCGAAATGCAGCGAAATGCAGCGAGACAAATGTGAGCAGCGGGGTGACGATTGTCAAGCTCGAATCCGTCGGTGGCATGGTGGCATGGTGGCATGGGACGAGCGCGGCAAGCCGCTGCGCATGCCCGGCACCCAGCTCAATGTCGGCAGGGGAAAATGCCGGAGCACGGCTATGGCATCAGGCAAATATCGCTTCGTTCACCAGCCTGCCACCAGAGCAATTTGAAGCCTTATCAGACTTATCAGACTTATCAGCCAAATAAGCCATATCAGTCTTATTGCGCCCGAACTTTAGCCAATAATTTGCTGGTAGAACGATCGTGTTCGAAATCAATCGCGACTGCCTGTCCGCCATACGCCAGTACGGTCTTCCCTTCGGGTATCGCGCCCATGTCATAGTCGCCACCCTTGACATAAATATCCGGCCGCACCGCTTCCACTGCTTGCAAGGCGGTGTCTTCACCAAACGCCAGCACCAGACTGACTGATTCGAGTGCCGCCAGTACCGCCATCCGGTCTGCGCAGGCGTTCAGCGGGCGGTCGTCACCTTTGCCTAAGCGTTGTACCGAGGCATCAGTATTGACCGCCACCACCAGCGAACCGCCCAGCGCCCTGGCCTGCGCCAGATACGTGACATGGCCGCGATGCAAAATATCGAACACCCCGTTGGTCATCACGACAGGCTTGGGCAATGCTGCCACACGCGCCTGTAAGGCGGCGTGATCCGTGAGTTTTTCTTCAAAATTAGGCATAAGGGCAGACATGAAAAGTAGCAAATAAAAAAGCCGCGACGAGAGCGGCTATTTTAGGGGAAACGAACGCGCCGTGGGGTTCAGGCCGCACTTAATTCCGGATCGCCGGTCGCGCCATCGGCCGCTAAGCGCTTGGTGATTTCTTTACGATAGCGGTTCAGGTCCTGTACCGTGACGAAACTGCGTTCAAACAACAGCGATAAATTGTGCAAAATCCGCTCTACCACTTTCTGCTCCCATACCCCGTCAAACTTAATTTGCTCATCGAGCCAGCGTTCCAGCCACTCCGGGTCAGGCAGGCGGCTCTGGATAGTATCGTTGGGAAACAATGCCTGATTCACGTGTAAATTGGTCGGATGCAAAGGCTGTTCGGTGCGTCTGGCAGATGCCATCAACACGCCGATTTTGGCAAAAGCGGCGCGCGCGGTATCACCGGCGACACCCAGAGATTTTTTCATATAACGCAAATAAGCACCGCCGTGGCGTGCTTCATCCTGACTAATGATTTTATAAATCTGCTTAATCACCGGTTCGGTATGCCAGTCAGAAGCGCAGCGATACCAGTGATTCAGACGGATTTCGCCACAAAAATGCAGCATCAGTGTCTCTAACGGCGGCGCCGGATCAAACTCGAAACGCACTTTATCCAGTTCCGCTTCGGTTGGCACCAACTCAGGGTGAAAGCGGCGCAGATACTCCATCAGCACCAGCGAATGCTTTTGTTCCTCGAAGAACCAGATCGACATAAAAGCGGAAAAATCACTGTCGCCACGGTTGTCACGCAAAAACATTTCCGTGGCCGGCAAAGCCGACCATTCGGTAATGGCATTCATCCTGATGGTCTGCGCCTGCTCCGGACTGAGTTTGGAGGCGTCGTACTGATCCCAGGCAATATCTGTTTCCATATTCCAACGGACTTGCTCAAGAGATTTAAACAATTCTGGGTAAAGCATGATTGCCTTTAGAAGAAGTAGGAAGTGCTTTGCGCTACATTGCGCTACATTGCGCATAATTTGCGTTTAATTTGCGTTTAATTTGCGTTGATATCGGCGTTATCGCGTTTCTTATTTTAGCAGTTTGATGTGACAGCTTCACGACGCCTGATTTTTTGACTTTTTTGACGATAAATTGAAATGTAATTGAACAAAATAACAGCGACGCCGATACCAATGACGCCAACCCCTGCTGGTCTTGTTACGGCAGAAAAACGCCGGGTTCCACGGTATTTGCAGATTTAGGCTAAGATCATTTTCTTCAACGACAAGGGAACCATCATGGCATCTTTTCAGAAATCTACTCTGGCATTGCTGACCGGCCTGGGTCTGCTGGCAACAGCAGGCAGTGCGCTGGCAGAGGCCGCCTGCCCCGCAGTGCTGAAACACAGCTTTAAACGCCTGCAAGATGAAGCGCCGCAAGATCTTTGTCAGTACGCTGGCAAAGTCACGCTGGTGGTAAACACGGCCAGCTACTGTGGCTTCACCAGCCAATATGAGGGCCTGGAAGCACTGCATGCTAAATACAATGCCAAGGGTCTGGTGGTGCTGGGGTTTCCGTCGAATGATTTTGGTAAGCAGGAACCGGGTAACGACAAGCAAATCGCCGATTTTTGTTTTAATACTTACGGCGTAAAGTTTCCGATGTTTTCCAAGACCGCGGTCTCAGGCAAAGACGTTAATCCGTTCTACGCAGAATTAATCAAGGCAACCGGCACTACGCCCAAATGGAATTTTTACAAATATCTGATCGATCGCCAAGGCAAGGTGGTGGCAGCTTACTCCAGCGTAACGACACCGGATAATAAAAAACTGGTGGCCGATATAGAAAAAGCGCTGACACAGTAAACTGCCAGCGCTTTTTTGGAGAGGGGTAAGCTGACGCTCTCAGCTTATTTCTTAGCTTATTTTTCAGCTTATTTCTTAGCTTATTTTTTAGCTTATTTCTTAGCTTGCTTCTCAGCTTGCTTCTCAGCTTGCTTCTTAGCTTATTTTTCAGCTGATCTACTAAGCCAACATATCAGCTGACTTTATACGCAGGCAAAATCGCCGCCAGACGTGCGCCCATCTCTTGCCCCAGAGCTTGTAAACCGCTCATGGGTCGGACCATCACTTCAAATTCGACGATCTTGCCCTCGGCGTCAAATTTAATCAAATCGATGCCTTTGAGCTGCTTGCCGTTCACACTGGCACTAAACTCCAGCACTACATTGAGACCGTCCTCAGAGGCCAGTTCACGGTGGTAGACAAAATCATTAAACACCTCGATGACGGTACTCAAAATAAGCACGACTGCGGGCGCGCTGGCATACGGTTGAAACGCCATTGGTGAACGAAATAGGGCATCGGCATGCACCAAAGCCGGCAGGCCGGAAAAATCTTTAGCGGCAAGCATGCGATGCCAGCTCGCCAGTGAAGAGGCGACTGCGGGTGTGAGTTGATGCATACGGTGCTCCTGTCCAGGTGATGGTGTGTGCTCTGAGATGTGCTTTGAGATGTGCTTTGAGCTATGCTTAAAAAAAGCTTAAAAATCCTTAGATTATCGCCGCCAGACGTGCGCCCTGATCAATCGCTCGCTTAGCATCAAGCTCGGTGGCGACATCGGCCCCGCCGATCAGGTGCACCGATTGTCCGGCCGTGTTCAGACCGTCGAGCAAATCCCGCCGCGGGTCTTGCCCTGCGCACAGCACCACGTTATCGACTGCCAGCAGCTGTTGCTGGCCACCTACCGTGATATGCAAACCGGCATCATCGATCTTGTCGTAACTGACGCCGGCGAGCATCTGCACGCGACGGTTTTTCAGCGAGGTGCGGTGGATCCAACCGGTGGTTTTACCAAGACCGTCGCCGACTTTAGAGGTTTTACGCTGCAACAGAAAAATCTGTCGCGGCGAGCGTTCAGGCACTGGCGCACAAAGACCGCCCACTGTGCTGTAACTGGTATCGACACCCCATTCGGCAAAGAATTTTTTACTGTCCAAACTAGGGCTGGTGCCGCTATGGCTCAGGTACTCGGCGACGTCGAAGCCGATGCCGCCGGCACCGATAATGGCCACCGACTGGCCGACTGGTTTTTTGTCGCGCAGGACTTCGAGATAACTCAATACTTTCGGATGGCTGATACCCTCTATCTGCGGGACCCGTGGGGCGATACCGGTCGCCAGTATCACTTCATCAAAGCCAGTCAGGTCGGCGACGCTGACCTGGGTATTGAGCTTGACAGTCACGCCGGTCAGGCTGAGCTGCTTGGAAAAATAGCGCAAGGTTTCATAAAATTCCTCCTTGCCTGGCACCTGTTTGGCAATATTAAATTGCCCGCCAATGTCGGCTGCGCCATCAAATAAAGTCACCTGATGACCACGGGTCGCCGCCACCGTGGCAAAACTCAGGCCGGCCGGACCGGCTCCGACCACTGCAATGCGTTTCACTTTGAGCATAGGTGCATACACCAGCTCAGTCTCATGACAGGCGCGCGGGTTGACCAGGCAAGAGGTGATTTTTCCGCCAAAAGTGTGATCCAGACAAGCCTGATTACAGCCAATACAGGTATTGATTTCATCGGCTCTGCCCTGCTCGGCCTTGCGCAGAAACAGCGGGTCGGCCAGCAACGGGCGCGCCATCGACACCATGTCGCAATAATCATCGGCCAGTAATTGCTCGGCCACTTCCGGAGTGTTAATCCGGTTGGTAGCCACCAGAGGGATAGATACGTGGCCTTTGAGTTTTTGCGTGACCCAGGCATACGCAGCGCGCGGCACTTTGGTGGCGATGGTCGGAATCCGCGCTTCATGCCAGCCGATGCCGGTATTGATGATGGTGGCGCCGGCCGCTTCCACTGCCTTGGCCAGCTGAATCACTTCTTCCAGCGTCGAGCCACCTTCGACCAAATCAAGCATCGACAAGCGGTAAATGATGATGAAATTTTTACCGACTTGTTCACGCGTGCGGCGGACGATTTCCAGCGGAAAGCGAATGCGGTTTGCATACGCGCCGCCCCACTCGTCGTCACGCTGATTGGTCCGTGCCGCGATAAATTCGTTAATCAGATAGCCTTCCGACCCCATGATCTCGACCCCGTCATAACCGGCGTACTGCGCCAGCGCTGCACAACGGACAAAATCATCAATGGTCTGCCCGACTTCTGCCGTGCTCAGGGCATGCGGCGTGAAGGGATTAATCGGCGCCTGAAGCGCGCTCGGCGCCACCAACGAAGACTGATACGAATAACGGCCAAAATGCAAAATCTGCATGGCAATCTTGCCGCCTTCACGATGTACGGCACTGGTCACGATCTTGTGATGCTCGGCCTCGGCCTCGGTGGTCAGCATAGCGCCGCCCTTCATGGGACGGGCCCGCTCGTTAGGCGCAATCCCGCCGGTCACGATCAGGGCGACACCGCCACGCGCCCGCTCGGCATAAAACGCCGCCATCCGTTCAAAGCCGTTTTCCACCTCCTCCAGACCGACGTGCATGGAACCCATCAACAGACGGTTGGGCAATGTGGTAAAGCCCAGATCGAGTGGCTTGGTCAGATGAGGATAAAAGGCCATGGTGTTTCCTTGAGAGATGAATGGTGTGGTCAAACCTGCACATAAAAAAAACATATGCAACTGGTTGCATAAAACTATAACGAATCTTATTGGTTTATGCAACCAGTTGCCTATAAAATGCATGAAAACAATGCTCCCTGCCCTTCTACCCCGGTTTATCTGCACTCAGCCTCTATGTCTCTGCAACACGCTCTACTCACCTCATTGCTAGAAAAACCGTCTTCCGGTTATGAACTGGCACGCCGCTTTGATAAATCTATCGGCTATTTCTGGCACGCTACCCATCAGCAAATTTACCGTGAACTGGCGCGTATGGAGCAGCAAGGGTGGGTAACATCGAGCGCCGTCGATGGCGGCCGCGCAGGGAAACGCCTGTTCGAGGTGTTATCAGAGGGAAAAGAAGAATTGCAGCGCTGGGCCAGTGCAGCGAGCGAAGTGAGCGAGTTACGCGACGACATGATGGTGAAACTGCGCGCCGACGCCATCATCGGCCCGTTTGATCTGACGCAGGAAATTACCGCACGGCTGCAAACGCATCAGCAAAAATTACTCGCCTACCGGGCTATCGAGGCGCGTGATTTCAGCCGTCCAGCATTGAGCAGAGAAGCGCAAATCCGCTACCTGATCCTCAAGGCCGGCATCACGTTTGAAGAAGGCCGTATCGCCTGGTCGCAGGATGCTTTGGACATCCTGCGCCAAACCTCATTTACAGACACTGCGGGCGCCTCCAAATTGCCCAGGCCATCCGTCCCGCCTGAGCCTTAAGGCGCGGCGCGCTTGCGGCCAGGCTTTGCTGCTGCCGGCGGCGCTTTTGCCGCGGGTTTGGCTTTTGCGCTGCTGGCAGTGCTAGTGGTTTTGGCCTTTGCCTTGCTGGTAGATTTGACTGCCGGAGCGGCCTTATTCGCCCCATCAACAGCGGATTTGGCGCTGCGGGGCGCAGTGGTTTTGGACTCAGCTGGCTGGCTGGCGCCCAGTATCATCTGCTCTCCTTCCATCGCGCTGCTAACCGCCTGCTTAAACTGATCCTGCAATAAGTTCCATAAATTGGCGGCATTGGCAAACGGCGATGCGCTTGCGGCATCAGTTTTATCGGCAGACGCTGCAGACTTAGTTTCCGGTTTTGCCTGGCTTACGGGTTGCGCCGCTGTTGCCGCTGTCACAGTCTCGGGCTCGGGCAGCGGTTTTTTCGATGCCTCGGCAGCGGGCATAGGCCAGCCGAAATTAGCACTGGTAGCACTGCTAGCGCCGGTTTCGCCTGTCGCGGTGGCGGCGGCTTCGGCTGACTTACTCATTTGCTGGGCGAAAGTTTCCCCCATGGATTTCAGTGTGGCGATGGTAGAGCGCTGCACTTCCAGCGCCTGTATGGTGCCACGCAACATCGTCATATTCACGTTCAGCCACGACTCTACAGTTTTTAAATCTTTGATTTTTTTGTCCAGCTCATCAACCGAGATCGTCGGCGTTACCATACCGGGCACTTGCATCCCGCCCCACAGATTTTTCACAAAATTAAGAGGGTCGCTCATGGCCCCCAAAGCGGAATTGTCATTACCTGAAAATGGGGAACTCATGCTGTTACTCCTTCGAATGGTAAAAATGATGAAAATTTCAGCTTGCGCTGATCATCTTGCATCAGCTTAGCAATGCCGTCAATCCGGCACAAAAAACCAGCGTCGATTTTAAATCGTTCAGCGCTGGCTTCGTTGTTAAAATTCACTTACACCGGCATGCTGAGGCAGGTTAACAAAACGAATCAAAATGCCGGGGACTCACTTTATCCTGCTGCGGCTATCGCTACAACGCTACAACGCTACAACGCTACAACTTCGGTATCATCGATTTTTTATTCCGGCGGACCTTATTTATCCTGCGTCAACGGCACGCCCTCGGACGCTTCGCCACGCTTGGCATGGCCGATGCGTTGCGAGCGGTAAATGCCGGTGTGGCCGGAAAACAGATAACTGACGACACAGGCAATCGCCGCATAGACGCCGATCTCGGCGCCGAATAATTCGATAGCCATCAGGGTCGAGGCTATCGGGGTATTCGCCGCGCCGGCAAACACGGCGACAAAACCGACACCGGCCAGCAAGGCGTAAGGCATCTGCAGCAGCGGCGCCAGGGCATTGCCCAGGGTGGCACCGATATAAAACAAAGGGGTCACCTCACCGCCCTTAAAACCGCTGCCCAAAGAAAGCACGGTCAGGGCCATTTTGGCGGCAAAATCGTAACTGGGCAGAGGGTGCTGAAAGGCTTCTACGATGATGGGAATACCGAGCCCGAGGTAGCGTTCGACTGCAAAAAA
>JBBQNW010000015.1:0-27402 GCA_038330335.1 Burkholderiales bacterium
GCCCGGAAACATGGCACCAGAATAGTTCCTGGTTGGCGCGTTTCATGATGCGTTCATCTGAGTAGCAGCCCTTGGCATTCATGATGGGGGTAATGCGCGCACCGGTGCGTTCAAATTCATCGGGTGTCGGGTATAACACCAAAAACGACTGGCCGGTTAATTCGTCTTTACGGTAACCAAACATCTGCGCCAGATCATCATTGCACGCCTGAATAATCCGGTTTTGTGATGCGCACATGCCAACCGGAGCAAGCTGAAAGATAGATTCAAAATTAATAGCCTGCGTTGCATTCATGGTGTATTTGATGTCTTTTTGTTATGTGGCAAAATAGGGGCCCTGAAGTCTTAAGCTGTTTCCATTATCCTTATTTTACACACAGTTAAAAGGGGCGCTAAGCGTCAGGTAGTTTTACGGTATTGCACGCGACACAGTAGCGGCATATTCTAGAAGACCAAATGAAATGCACAGCAATGTTTAGCTGGACACCATAACAATATTTTATAAAGAAAAGGGACGACTATGGACAAGGTTTATCCTGATGCAGCCTCCGCGCTGGCAGGCATTGTGAAAGACGGACAAACCATCGCAGTCGGTGGATTTGGCTTGTGCGGCATTCCTGAGGCGCTGATTGCCGCTTTACGCGATTCTGGTGTTCAAAACCTGACGGCCATTTCAAATAATGCCGGCGTTGATGGTTTTGGCCTGGGTCAGCTACTGAGCACGCGCCAGATTAAAAAAATGATCTCATCCTATGTCGGCGAGAATAAAGAATTTGAACGTCAATATCTGGCAGGAGAATTGCAATTAGAATTTACCCCCCAGGGTACGTTGGCAGAAAAACTGCGCGCCGGGGGCGCAGGCATCCCCGCTTTTTTTACTAAAACGGGTGTTGGTACGATCGTGGCCGAAGGGAAAGAAATTCGCGAGTTTGATGGACAAAAATATGTCATGGAGCGCGCTCTCGTTTCTGACGTCTCTTTGGTTAAAGCGTATAAAGCGGATAAAGCGGGCAATCTGGTCTATCGTAAAACCGCGCGTAATTTCAATCCTAACGTGGCCATGGCCGGAAAAATTACTGTCGCAGAAGTCGAAGTACTGGTCGAGATCGGTGAACTGGATCCAGATGAAATTCACACCCCGGGTATTTACGTGCAACGTATCGTGGTCAACGCGCATCCGGAAAAACGCATAGAGCAGCGCACAGTTCGACCCGCGTAACTTGATTTTCTGGCACAAAATAATAAACGAACACCGACAGGAGAAGCAATATGGCATGGAATCGTGATGAAATGGCCGCGCGTGCGGCACAGGAATTGCAAGACGGCTTTTATGTCAATCTGGGTATAGGCCTGCCGACGATGGTCGCTAACCATGTGCCAAAAGGCATGGATGTCTGGCTGCAGTCGGAAAACGGCTTGCTTGGCATCGGGCCTTTCCCCACCGAAGATGCGGTGGACGCAGACCTGATTAATGCCGGCAAACAAACGGTTACGACCTTGCCGGGTTCATCAATTTTCAGTTCAGCGGATTCTTTCGCCATGATCCGTGGCGGTAAAATCAATCTCGCCATTCTGGGAGCTATGCAGGTGAGTGAAACCGGTGACCTGGCGAACTGGATGATTCCCGGCAAGATGGTCAAAGGTATGGGCGGGGCGATGGATCTGGTTGCCGGCGTCGGTCGTGTGGTCGTGCTCATGGAGCATGTTGCCAAGGGTGATGCGCATAAAATTCTTCATGCCTGCGATCTGCCTCTGACCGGCGTCGCTGTAGTAAATCGTATCATTACTGATCTCGGTGTGATTGATGTGACACCGCAGGGGCTAAAGCTGGTTGAGTTGGCCACTGGTGTCAGCAAAGAAGAGATCATCGCTAAAACTGAAGCGACGCTGGACGTGAGCGCTATTGCCTGAGTTGCATTGCCAGACTTACCGCCACTGACCCGGGTGGCGGATGAAAAAGGCGCTGACAGATAATTCTGCCAGCGCTTTTTTTATTTATGAATGAATTTATATACCGGGTTCTGGTATCTTCAGGCAACTACCGCAAGCATCATAAATAAAAGCGTTTTATCGCCATCATTGCCGATACTCGCGTCTTCTATGTAGATCATTTTTTCTTCTGCCAATCGGCTACCGGTTTGACCTCGCCACAATTGGATGACAACCATTTTCCTGTTGTTTCCATATGTTGTGACACGGGACGCTCATAGGACGTGCCTTTAAAATCATAGCTAGAGCGCAAGCTGTCATTGCCGTTATAGCTACCTTTGACCTTGCCCGTGCCTTTGAGTTCGGGGCTGTCGCAGATCAGATCCATCGAATATGTAGAACCGCTCTGAACCAGGTTGCGCGGTTGGCAGGCTGACTGTTCTTTTTGTGCCAGTAATGGTTGATCTTGTGCTGCCATTTCCTTGGTGACGCAAATCTGTTGAACCATGGCGCCATTCTCCATCACCGGCATTTTGATGCCCATTTTCTTCATTTGTTCAAGTTGTTCCTGCGGAATTTTGGGCATGCTTTTGATGGCATCCGACTGCATTGTCATTTCCCATAAACCAGATTTCATCTTTTCGGCGGCATAGCTATTGCCGACGAATAGTAAGCCGCTTAGTAAAGACAGCAATCGTATTTTGGCAGGCTGGTGCATGAGTGGCTCCTGGATCGAAGAGAGGGATATTGACTCAATATAGAACTTCGGTGTCGACAATGTAAGGGTTTTTGTCTCGTCATTTATGCGGAAAATCAAGGGCAGGCAGTTCCAGCAGGTGCGCCTGCGCGAGATCTAAGGTGATGATGGGATGGGACGCTGCAGGGGTTGCGATTCTGGTAATGATTTATTTGTGGAGGTAATCAGTCAGTCAGTCAGTCAGTCAGTCAGTCAGTAGCAAGCCGTAACGATGATGTTAATGCGACTTAACAATGACTGACTATCAGCGCCGGACTTTGATTATTGTGCCACCCAGCCGCCATCCATATTCCATGCCACGCCACGAATTTGATTTCCGGCGTCGCTGCAAAAAAATACTGCCAGGGCACCGAGTTGCTCGGGCGTGACAAACTCTCCTGACGGTTGTTTTTCGGCCAGCAACAATTTTTTTGCAGCATCATTGCTGACGCCGTCTTTTTCTGCGCGCGCGTCAACTTGTTTTTGCACTAAGGGGGTGAGTACCCAGCCGGGGCAGATTGCGTTACAGGTGACACCGGTGTGCGCCGTTTCAAGCGCGGTCGCCTTGGTGAAGCCAACCAGGCCGTGTTTCGCTGCCACATACGCTGATTTTTGCGCAGACGCCACCAGGCCATGCACTGATGCCAGGTTAATGATGCGCCCCCAGTTTTTAGCTCTCATGCCAGGCAGGGCCAGACGGGTAGTATGAAAGGCGGAACTGAGATTAATGGCGATGATCGCATCCCATTTTTCCACCGGAAAATCTTCGATATTGGCCACATGTTGTATGCCGGCATTGTTGACCAGGATATCGATGCCGCCAAATTGCTTAGCAGCGTCTTCCATCATGACGCTGATTTGGTCGGGCTGACTCATATCCGCATTCGAATACGAGGTCTGTATAGAAAATTCCTGTTCCATGGCAGCTCTGAGTGCGCTAATTTCTTGGATATCGCCAAATCCGTTGAGCACCAGATTTGCACCCGCTGCAGCCAGAGATCTGGCAATGCCCAGACCGATACCGGATGTGGAGCCGGTGACTAATGCCGTTTTGCCTTTGAGTGTATGCGCGTTCATTGTGCCTCCTGTAAAATTGTTATTTGAATATAAAAGTTGTTTATGACAAAGTCTTCAGTGATTTTAATCCCAACGACCAGTAAAATGACAGTATTGTCCACGGTAAAACTACTGGGGCTGATCAAACATCATTGAAAACGCCATTGGAATGCGCAATTGAGAAGTCAATGATAAGTTCGCTTAAAAGGTAATCACTATGCAAGTTACTCGCCAGTCCGTTCAGTGTCTTTCGCCGCTAGGCTTACACCGCATGTCATACAAAGAATGGGGCGATCCTGCAAATACCAGGGTGCTGATCTGTGTACATGGAATCACCCGCATATCCGATGATTTTGATGTCATGGCGCAGGCTTTGTCTGATCATTACCGGGTGGTGTGTCCGGATGTGGCTGGCCGCGGTTATTCTAGCTGGTTGCGCAGCCCTCAGTTATATCAGATCCCGCAATATGTCAGCGATATGGTGACTTTGCTGGCGCGCTTAAATGCCGCGACGGTCGATTGGTTCGGCACCTCAATGGGCGGCCTGATCGGCATGGCGCTGGCGTCATTGCCGGACAATCCGATCAGAAAATTAGTCTTGAACGATGTCGGGCCAGCCTTGAATCTGGAGGCGATCGTCCGCATAGGCGAGTATATTGGTCAGGACGTCCGCTTTGATACGTTTGATGAAGCTGCTGCATATATTCGTGACATCTCACTCTCGTTTGGGCCGCATACAGAAGCACAATGGCGCAAATTGGCCAGTGATGTGTTGCGCCAGAATGATGAGGGAAAGTGGGTGCGACACTACGACCTGAGTCTTGCCGTACCGGTACAGGGCACGACGCCAGAAGTGGCGGCAGCGGCGCAAAAAATGCGATGGGCCGCTTATGATGCCATTACCTGCCCCACTTTACTGGTGCGTGGTAGTGAGTCTGATTTGTTGACGGCTGAAGCCGCGCAGCAGATGACATTGCGTGGCCCGCGCGCTAAGGTCGTCGAAATCGCCGGTGTGGGCCATGCGCCTACTTTTGTGCAGGCGGAGCAAATTGCGATCGCCAGAGATTTTTTGTTGTCCTGAATTTATTTTTTTAGCTTGGAGCAAAATGAGTATTCAACGTTTTCATGTTGGCCAGCGTTTATCTGAAATCGCCATTTTTAACAATACTGTGTATTTGGCTGGCCAGATTCCTGAAGACATCACTCAGGATATCGTCGGACAGACAAAAGAAGTACTAGGACACGTCGACCGGCTATTGGCCGAAGCGGGCAGTGATAAAAACCATATTCTGATGTGCCAGATTTTTCTTTCTGATATCGCGCATATCTCGGGCATGAATCAGGCATGGGATGCATGGGTGGCCGATGGCCATTCGCCGCCGCGGGCGACAGTCCAGGCTGCGCTGGCCGATCCGGCCTGGCTCATTGAAGTTGTTGTTACTGCGGCGCAAAAATAAAATTATGGTTTCTATTTCGACGACTGCATCAGAATCTCCCTTACTTGAAGGCCTGTCCGGGCCAGAGTCAGATCGAGTGATGGCTGCCCTGGAGTTCGTCACTCCTTTTTACGAAAATCGTAACGTTGTTACTGAGCAAAATGCTCTGCAATTTGTGCTCGGTGTGGTCTCGACCTTGTCCATGCTGAAAACGGATGTAGATACGCGGATTGCCGGGTTGTTGTTTGAATTGCCAGAGCTTAATCCTTTGGCCGCTGAACAAATCGGTACGCGTTTTGGACAGGAAATCGCTGATCTGGTTTCTGGCATCCGTCGTTTGATGCGTTTGCGTGATGCGGTCTTGACTCAGCACGATATCGGGCGCGGCAAAGATGCTGCCGAAAAAATGGCATCGCAAATGGAAACCTTGCGCAAAATGGTGCTGGCGATGGCCACCGATATGCGTGTGGTGCTGGTGCGACTGGCTTCGCGCGTCACCACCTTGCGTTACTTCGCCGACTGCAAGCAGGAAGATGGCCTGGCGCGGCAGTTCGCCAGCGAAACCATGGATTTATACGCGCCGCTGGCGAATCGATTGGGTGTCTGGCAATTGAAATGGGAGCTGGAAGACTTATCCTTCCGTTTTCTCGAGCCGGTGCAGTACAAGCGCATTGCGAAAATGCTGGAAGAAAAGCGGCTAGAGCGTGAGAGCTTCATCGTCTCCGCTATCGCCAGGCTGGAGTCCGAGCTCAAGGCCGCCGGTGTGAAGGCCGAGGTGTCTGGCAGACCCAAACATATCTATAGTATTTGGAAGAAAA
Source organism: Burkholderiales bacterium (assembly GCA_038330335.1). Lineage (GTDB taxonomy): Bacteria > Pseudomonadota > Gammaproteobacteria > Burkholderiales > Burkholderiaceae_D > Undibacterium. Next base: position 5,976 of record JBBQNW010000015.1, read on the forward strand.
TGAAGGGCAAAGACGTTAATTTCGACGAGCTTTATGATGTCAGAGCGTTTCGGATTATTGTCGACGATATCAAAGATTGCTACACGGTACTTGGCATTGTGCACAATGCCTGGACCCCGATTACGGAAGAATTTGACGATTACATTTCCCGCCCCAAGCAAAATGGCTACAAGTCCCTGCATACGGTAGTCGTGGTAGAAGACGGGCGCCCGCTTGAAGTACAAATCCGTACCCGTGAAATGCATAAATTTGCCGAGTATGGCGTAGCGGCGCACTGGCGCTATAAAGAAGCCGGTGGCTCGAATTTTTCTGCTCAGGAATACGATGAGAAAATAGCCTGGCTCAGGCAATTACTTGCCTGGAAAACGGAAGTGGCCGATGTGGTGGTCGGCCAGGAAGAATTGCAGCGGGAATGGGTAGAGAAAATCAAGGCCGCCTCGCTGGATGATCGCATCTATGTGCTGACACCCCAGGCCCGGGTCATTGAACTTCCAAGTGACGCAACGCCGGTTGATTTTGCTTACCATCTACACACCGATGTCGGTCACCGTTGTCGCGGCGCCCGTGTCGATCATGTCATGGTGCCGCTTAATACACCATTGAAAAATGGGCAGACAGTAGAAATTATTACACTCAAAGGCGGCTCTAACCAAACCGGTCCTTCGCGTGACTGGTTGAATGCAGAATACTCGGCCAGTCCGCGCACCAGAAGCAAAATCAGAGCCTGGTTCAATGTCATTGACCAGCAAGAAACCCTGGCCAACGGCCGTGCTCTGGTGGAGAAAACCTTGCAACGCGAAGGAAAAACCGCCATCAATCTGGATGAGTTGGCGCGTAAGTTAGCCTTTGCGAATGTCGATGAGCTATTTTTGGCGGTGGGCAAAGACGAATTTAGCCTGCGCCAGATTGAAAATGTCTTGCGCGATCAAGTCGAAGCAGTTGTGCTCGATGAGATCAGCATCACCAATAAAAGTCGCGCGTCCAGTGTGGCTCAAGGGGCGAAGTCGGGCGTGCTGGTAGTCGGAACCGAAGGCTTGATGACGCAGCTGGCGCGCTGCTGTAAGCCGGCGCCGCCAGATGACATCGTCGGTTTTGTCACGCGCGGCAAAGGCGTGTCGATTCATAGACTGAACTGCAAAAATTTTGCTGAAATGCGCAACAAGGCGCCGGAAAGGGTGATCCAGACGACATGGGGTGAGCACGGCAAAGAAACCGTTTATCCTGTTGATATTTTTGTACTGGCGCAAGACAGGCAGGGCTTGTTGCGGGATATTTCCGAGGTTTTTTCCCGTGAAAAAATCAATGTTACTGGGGTCAATACGCAAAGTGCTAAATCACAGGCGCGCATGTCTTTCACTGCTGAGATCGGCAGCACGGCACAATTGCAAAAAGCCTTAACCGTTATTCGTGAGGTGAATGGGGTGCAAGAGGTGCGCAGGCAATAGTTGTTTCTATGTACTGAAGTTCGGCAGCTTCCTATTTAACTCTCGCCTTGTTTGTGTGACTTACCGCCATTCATGGGCGGTAGCGTTGCGTGAATAAGGCGCGTTGGTTTCTATCTGGGATCATTCCATACCGCAGACTTCTGCTTGCAGGGTAATGTGATCAATCTTGTGCTTATGTAATAGCATGTCTTTGATGTTTTGCAGATGCGAGGCCAGGCACTCAGATCGTCAATTTCCAGATGTCCTATCAGTGCGGGGTGACCGGGCGACATTTCCTACATGTGCAGATCATGAACCGACAGTACGCCTTCGGTTGCTTCCAGGTCGTCGCCAATTTTCAGATCGTCAATATGATGCGGCACGCCCTCCGGTAAGAAGTGATAAGATTCTGACAGTACGCCAAGCGTGGATTTCAAGATCAGTAATGCGACAAAAACCGACAGGACAGGATCGACCTGCACCCATCCTGTAAAGTAAATGACTGCGCCGGAAATAATGGCCGCAACCGAGCCTGGCAGATCACCCATGACATGGATTAATGCGGCCTGGTGTTGTCACTTTCTTTATCATGCGATAGTACCCAGGCGACAACCATATTAATTTCCAGAGTTATGCTAGCCACCAGCATAACTGCGGCCAATGCTTCGGCTCTGCCAAACCCGAAAGAATTTTTTGCCGTCGGCGGTCGTTTGAAAATCAATTGGTCCAGCAGCGCCAGGCCTAAGGCCGCGGCATCGGTGACCATATGTCCGGCGTCCGAAATCAGGGCCAGAGAGTTTGACCAAAAGTCAAATCCCACTTTCCACTTCTACGCCGCCAAAGCTGAGAGTCAGACCGAGTGCCCGCGCCAGATTTTTTTGACTTCTGTCTGCAAAATAATGGCGAGGTACGGCATCACCTTGTCCATGAGAGTGAAGGTGGGTGCGCGTGTTCGATGAAATATTTTCTGGCATGCTGGTTGGTGGGTGATATTTGTTGTCGTGTCGTGTCGTGTGCCGTGAATGCAGCGATGTCAACGCCTGATGTAGCGGGATAAAGACAAGGTAAGTGCCATGCCCTCATCATGTCCTGGGGTATTTGCAAAGCAGTGATGGCATATGCTATTCGGAAAAGTACTAAAAACACCTTTACGATCTCAATGATGTTTGCTATAGTGTTGGCTCTTCGGGCGGTTAGTTCAGCTGGTTAGAATACTTGGTCGACATCCAAGGGGTCGCAGATTCGAATTCTGCACCGCCCACCAGAATTTGTAGTGGTAATAAAAATAAAGTACCAAAAAGAGCGAGAAAGGCATCATGGTTATGGCACCGCGAACTACGAGCACAATGATTTGTGAGCGACGCTAGTCGGTGTTATTTTTCGTCTGTTGGTATTGAGAAAAAACGCGGCTAGTCCGCGTTTTTTTTCGTCTGCATTTTTAGATTCTAAAACAGTATTTGGCAAGTTCTGCCGACATGGAGATTACAATGATTTCAGTTCGATTACCCGATGGTTCTCAGCGTCAATTTGATGGGGCTGTGACGGTTGCTCAGGTCGCTGCCAGTATCGGCGCTGGCTTGGCGAAGGCTGCTTTAGCAGGAAAAGTTGACGGTAAATTGGTTGATACTTCCTATTTGATTGCGGCCGATGCTGATTTGGCGATTATTACCGATAAAGATGCGGATGGTCTGGAAGTGATACGTCACTCAACTGCGCATTTGCTGGCGCATGCAGTGAAAGAGTTGTTTCCTGAGGCGCAGGTGACGATTGGTCCAGTCATTGAAAACGGGTTTTTCTATGATTTTTCATACAAGCGCCCGTTTACGCCCGATGATTTGCTGGTGATTGAAAAGAAGATGCTGGAACTGGCGAAGAAAGATGAGCTGGTGACGCGCAAGGTGTTGCCGCGTGATGAGGCGGTCGCTTACTTTAAATCTATTGGTGAAGCTTATAAAGCGGAGATTATTGAATCGATTCCTGCTGATCAAGACGTCTCACTGTACACCGAAGGTTCATTCACTGATTTGTGTCGTGGTCCGCATGTGCCATCCACCGGTAAGCTGAAAGTATTTAAATTGATGAAGCTGGCCGGTGCTTATTGGCGCGGCGACTCCAAAAATGAGATGTTGCAGCGCATTTACGGTACTGCCTTTGCCAAAAAAGAAGATCAGGAAGTTTATCTGCATATGCTGGAAGAGGCGGAGAAGCGTGATCATCGTAAATTAGGTAAGGCGCTGGATTTATTTCATTTCCAGGAGGAAGCACCTGGTCTGGTGTTCTGGCATCCGAAAGGCTGGACTATCTGGCAGCAAATTGAGCAATACATGCGTCGCGTGTACCAGGATTGTGGCTATCAGGAAGTGAAGGCACCGCAAATTTTGGATCGCAGTTTGTGGGAAAAAACCGGCCACTGGGAAAACTATCGGGAAAATATGTTCAGCACCGAGTCGGAAAATCGCAGCTATGCGTTGAAACCGATGAATTGCCCTGGCCATGTGCAGATTTTCAATTCAAATATGCGCAGTTACCGTGAGTTGCCTTTGCGTTACGGCGAGTTCGGACAGTGTCATCGTAATGAGCCATCCGGCGCCTTGCACGGCATTATGCGGGTGCGCGGTTTTACACAAGATGATGGCCACATTTTTTGCACTGAAGAGCAGATTCAGGGTGAAGTCGCTGCTTTTCATTCTCAGGCGATGAAAGTCTATGCAGATTTTGGCTTTGAGCATATCGCGATCAAGCTCGCCTTGCGTCCGGATAATCGTATCGGCTCCGATGAAACTTGGGATCGCGCAGAAGATACCTTGCGTTCCGCATTGCGTGAATGTGATATGGCTTGGGAAGAGTTGCCTGGCGAGGGAGCTTTTTATGGCCCGAAGATTGAATATCATTTAAAGGATAGTCTGGGACGTCCGTGGCAGGTTGGTACGATGCAGGTGGATTTTTCTATGCCGGGTCGCCTTGCTGCTGAGTATGTTTCGGATGATAATTCGCGCCAAATTCCGGTCATGTTGCATAGAGCCATTGTCGGCTCTATGGAGCGTTTTATCGGTATTTTGATCGAAAATCATGCCGGTGCTATGCCATTGTGGCTTGCTCCGGTACAAATTGCGGTCCTGAATATTTCGGAATCTCAGGCCGATTACGCTAAATCTGTTGCGGAAAACCTGAAAAAACAAGGGTTTAGAGTGCATACAGATTTGCGTAATGAGAAAATAACCTATAAAATACGCGAGCATTCAATGCAGAAGCTACCTTACATTATTGTTATTGGTGATAAGGAAAGAGATGCAAACACAGTGGCAGTGCGTACGCGTGGTAATCTTGATTTGGGCGCAATGACTCATGAAGCCTTGCTGGAGCGTCTGAATAATGACGTGGCTCACAAGGTGTAATCATAAAATCCGGCGACAGAGCACAGCCAATTTATCTAATTTTTGAAGGAAATTACAATAGCTACCGACAAGTCACATCGCATCAACGGTGAAATTACAGCGCTAGAAGTGCGCTTATCTGGCGTTGAAAATGAGCCTTTGGGCATCGTTAAACTAAGTGAAGCCTTTCGCTTAGCAGAAGAGGCCAATGTTGATCTGGTGGAAATCGCGCCAACTGCGCAACCACCAGTTTGCCGTTTGATGGATTACGGCAAGTTCAAGTACCAAGAGCAGAAGAAGGCGCACGAAGCCAAGCTGAAGCAAAAGGTTATCCTGGTCAAGGAAGTGAAGTTTCGCCCGGGTACAGATGATGGCGATTACAATATTAAGTTGCGTAATTTGACCAAATTTCTGGATGAAGGCGATAAAACTAAAATCACTTTGCGTTTTCGCGGTCGTGAAATGGCGCACCAGGATATCGGCATGCGGATGCTGGAACGTCTGAAACTCGATCTTGAGCCGTATGGTCAGGTAGAGCAGTTTCCTAAGATGGAAGGCCGGCAGATGGTTATGATACTGTCGCCGAAGAAAAAGAAATAAGATTCAAAATTAATTTTAAATAAAGAATTTACAAAAAATTATTAAAAAATAATTTTTTGTAATGGGTGATGAACTAGATTTCACACCCTCACTAAGTGAGAAGTAGGCATCCAAGTGCATCGTCATTGTTGCCACCTACCATCATATAAAATTGGAGCTGTCGTAAAGACAGATGTGTTATGCCAAAAATGAAAACAAAGAGCTCTGCCAAGAAGCGCTTTCGTGTACGTCCAGGTGGAACGATCAAATGTGGTCACGCTTTCAAGCGTCACATTTTGACAAAAAAGACTACCAAAAATAAACGCCAATTGCGCGGTATCACGAACGTCAATGCTCATGACACAGTATCTGTCATGCGTATGATGCCAAACGCTTAACCTCATACTCATCTATTAAGGAGTTACTATGCCTAGAGTAAAACGTGGGGTTACAGCTCGTGCCCGTCATAAGAAAGTTCTCGATTTAGCCAAGGGCTATCGTGGTCGCCGCAGTAAGGTTTACCGTGTTGCCAAGCAAGCAGTCATGCGCGCTGGTCAATATGCTTACCGTGATCGTCGTAATAAGAAGCGTGTATTCCGCGCTCTGTGGATTACTCGTATCAATGCAGCATCACGTCAACATGGTATGACTTACAGCGTATTCATGAATGGCCTGAAAAAAGCTTGTATCGAACTTGATCGTAAGGTCTTGGCCGATATGGCAGTGATGGACAAGCCAGCATTTACTGCGATTGTCAATCAAGTCAAAGCTACACTGGCTGCGTAATAGCTAGCTAGATGCATATTCGCCAATCGCGAATCTGCAAGATGAGCGGGGCAGAGGTTGATTCCTGTGCCCCGTTTTGTTTTTAGTCTCTCATTTTCAAATTCCCTGTGACGGGAAAAATCGCATGAATCCCTTAGACCATCTTATAAATCAAGCGCGAGCAGACTTTTCTGCTGCCCAAGACGCTGCTGCTTTGGAAAATGCCAAAGCACTCTACCTTGGAAAAACTGGACAAATTACTGAGCAAATGAAAGGCTTGGGTAAGTTGGCTCCGGATGACCGTAAGGTGCAGGGGGCGATCATTAACGTCGCTAAAGAACAAATTGAAAAAGCGCTGAACCAGCGTCGTGATGCCTTGGCCGATGCGCAAATGCAGGCCAGGCTCAATGCTGAAGCGATCGACGTCAGCCTGCCTGGTCGCGGGCGTGGCATGGGTGGTATCCATCCGGTCATGCGCACCTGGCAGCGCGTCGAGGAAATTTTCCGCTCTATCGGTTTTGAAGTGGCTGACGGCCCTGAAATCGAAAACGACTGGACTAACTTTACCGCATTAAACAGCCCGGAAAATCATCCTGCGCGTTCTATGCAAGATACCTTTTATATAGAGGGTAACGACACTTCAGGTAAGCCATTATTGTTGCGTACGCATACCAGCCCGATGCAAGTGCGCTATGCGCGTATGCACCAGCCGCCGATCAAAGTGATTGCGCCAGGACGGACGTACCGGGTTGATAGCGATGCGACCCATTCTCCGATGTTTCATCAGGTAGAAGGTTTGTGGATAGACGAAAATATCAGCTTTGCGGATCTGAAGGGAGTCTACCTGAATTTCGTTAAGGCTTTTTTTGAAACGGATGATTTGCAAGTGCGTTTCAGGCCATCTTACTTCCCATTTACCGAGCCTTCCGCCGAGATTGATATCGCGTTTGGTAGCGGTCCACTCAAAGGCCGCTGGCTGGAAGTGTCTGGCTCAGGCCAGGTCCATCCGACGGTAATTAGAAATATGGGCTTAGATCCGGAAAAATATATTGGTTTCGCTTTTGGCTCCGGTTTGGAGCGCTTGGCGATGTTGCGCTACGGAATCAGCGATTTGCGCCTGTTTTACGAAGGCGATTTACGCTTTCTTAAGCAGTTCAATTAAAGCAGCTCAAAATTATCCGGGGGGGCTTTACCTTCCTGTCTACTCATTACATCGTACTTAAAGTACAAACTCACGGCTGAATTATGCAATTTTCTGAAAACTGGTTACGCACCATGGTTGATCCGAAGATGACTTCGGATGAGTTGGCACATTTGCTGACCATGTCCGGCTTGGAAGTCGAGGAGGTGGAAGAAGTCGCGCCGCCTTTTAGTAACGTCGTGGTGGCTGAAATCCGCGAGATCGTTAAACATCCAGATGCCGACAGACTCAATGTTTGTCAGGTCGATGTCGGCACCGGCAGTCTATTGAATATTGTTTGCGGTGCACCGAATGTGCGTGTTGGTATGAAAGTTCCCTGTGCCATGGCGGGCGCGCTGCTTCCGCCTGGTGCCGATGGAAAGCCATTTGAAATCAAAGTCGGGAAACTGCGTGGTGTCGAGTCGCAAGGAATGCTGTGTTCTGCACGCGAACTTAAATTGTCCGAAGAACATGGTGGCTTGCTTGAGCTTCCTGAAGACGCGCCGGTCGGCCAGAATTTCCGTGATTATTACCAGCTAAACGATCTCAAATTCACCATCAAGCTAACGCCTAATAAGGCAGATTGCCTGTCCGTTCTGGGTGTCGCTCGCGAAGTGTCGGCACTGACCGGGACTGCACTGACACTGCCAGAGCTGCATATTGCCACAGTGACTTTACAAGATAAATTGCCAGTAAAAATTTCCGCGCCTGATCTGTGTGGACGTTTTACCGGCCGTATCATACGTGGCGTCAATGCGAAAGCACCGACGCCGGATTGGATGAAGCAAAGGTTGGAGCGTAGCGGTCAGCGTCCGATTTCTGCGCTGGTCGATATCTCTAATTACGTGATGCTGGAAATGGGGCGCCCTAGCCATGTTTTTGATCTGGACAAAATTAGTGGCGGGCTTGAGGTGCGTTGGGGTAAGGCTGGCGAGTCACTGAAGTTGCTGAACGGCAATACCGTTGCAGTCGATGACTGGGTTGGGGTTATCGCTGACGATAAAGAACTTGAGTCGTTGGCAGGTATCATGGGTGGCGACTCGACGGCGGTGACACTGGACACTGAAAATATTTATCTGGAAGCGGCATTCTGGTGGCCGCAAGCGATACAGGGCAGGGCGCGCAGATTTAACTTTTCAACTGACGCAGCGCACCGCTTTGAACGTGGAGTTGATTACGCCACGACGGTGGAACATATCGAACGCATTACGCATCTGATCGTTGAAATTTGCGGAGGCCCCGCGCATGTCAAGCTTGGCCCGGTTGATGATCATATCGTCAATCTGCCAAAACGGCCTGCGGTAAAAATGAGGACCGCGCGTGCGGTTAAAGTCATAGGCGTAGCGCTGACGGACTCCCAGATCGCTGATATCTTTACCCGCCTGGGTCTGGTCTTTACCCTGGAGGCCGGGGTGTTTTCGGTGACGCCCCCATCTTATCGCTTTGATATTGAGATTGAAGAAGATCTGATCGAAGAGGTAGTGCGGGTCTATGGTTTTGAAAATATTCCCGCCTTGCCGCCAGTCGCTGCAAATGCCATGTTGATACCGCCAGAGAATCAGCGTTCGCTATTTACTTTGCGCAGACAGGTTGCTGATCAGGATTATCAGGAAGTCGTGAATTACAGTTTTGTGGAAGAAGTCTGGGAACAAGACTTTTGCGAGAATGACGCACCGATTACATTGCAAAACCCGATTGCCAGTCAGATGAGTGTGATGCGCACCAGTCTTATCGCAAGTTTGGTTGCCAACGCCCGCTATAACCTGAATCGCAAGATTGGACGGGTTCGTATTTTTGAAATCGCGGCCGTGTATTTGCGAAATGCGGCGATAGCCGATGGCCCGTTGACGGTCGCCGGTTATGATCAGCCCAAACGGCTGGCTGCCTTGGCGTATGGCCCGGTTGCAGAAGAACAATGGGGGCAGGCGACCAGAAATGTTGATTTTTTTGACGTTAAAGCCGATATTGAGGCGCTGTTTGCTCCAAAAATTATACGTTTCAGTAAAATAGAACATCCTGCGCTACATCCGGGGCGCGCTGCGAGGATTGAGTGTGATGGCCAATTTGTGGGAATGATTGGCGAATTGCATCCAAAGTTACAGCAAAAATACGATTTGCCATTGGCTCCTGTTGTGTTTGAGGTGGACACGCTTGCCTTGCAGTCAGTCAACACGCCTGCGTATCAAGAGATTAGTAAGTTTCAGGCAGTGACTCGCGACTTGGCCATAGTGGTCAAACAGTCGCTTGCCGTGCAAGATTTACTCGATGTTTTTCATGAGCAGGTAAAGCAAAACAAGGTATGTCAAATTGTGCAAGCTATTGTTTTGTTTGATGAATACCGTGGAAAAGGACTGGAACTGGATGAGAAAAGTCTTGCTTTCCGCTTTAGCTTACAAGATACTCAAACTACCTTGCAAGATGAAACCGTGGAGGCTGCAATGGCAGCTTTGGTCGCCGCTGTTAATAGTAAGTTAGGCGCAAGGCTGCGTTAATCTGTATCGGCAATTCCAGCTGTGACCCGCGTCCACTCACATCCGCGGCTCACTAGTGTAAATTATAGCAAGTAGGAATATAAATAATGAATGATGTGACTTCCGCTGAACTTCAGTCGGTTCTTGATGCAGATTTGAACCGGGCGATGCGTGAAGCCAGAGTGCGTTCACAGGCAGAAAAAGAACTACCTACGCTGACTAAGGCAGAACTAGCTGAACTTTTGTTTGAGCAGGTCGGTTTGAATAAGCGTGAAGCCAAAGATATGGTGGAAACTTTCTTTGGTGAAATTCGTGATGCACTCGAACGTGGCGAGGCGGTAAAATTGTCCGGTTTTGGTAATTTTCAATTACGCGACAAGCCGCAACGTCCGGGGCGAAATCCTAAAACCGGCGAAGAAATTGCGATTACAGCGCGTCGCGTTGTGACCTTTCATGCCAGTCAAAAACTTAAAGGCATGGTTGATGATGTGAGCAGTCGTCCGCTCACACCGATAACCTGACTTACTGATGAGCGAACTCACTATGGAAGCTTTAGTATTGCCGCCAATTCCGGCGAAACGCTATTTTACGATAGGTGAAGTCAGTGAGCTGTGCGGGGTAAAGCCGCATGTGCTGCGGTATTGGGAACAAGAATTCACCCAGTTAAAACCGGTTAAACGGCGCGGAAACCGTCGTTACTATCAACATCACGAAGTGTTGTTGATCCGGCGTATTCGCGAATTGTTGTATTCCCAGGGTTTTACGATTAACGGTGCGCGAAACAAACTGAATTCACCGAATAGTGTCATGACTGAACAACTAGATGATGTGCCGGCTGAGCATTTGAGTCTGGCTCAGATCAAAGAAGAGCTCAGCGCTATTTTGCTGCTGCTGAAGGCATAGTAATAAAATTCCCGAAATTTGGCGATGACGCCTCCATTTGTTGTATTCTATAGGATTAGAACAACGGCGTTATGCCTACTATGCAAGAGCATTCTAGTAAGGTCAGCACATCTGACCTTAAACCCCACAGGTCATTGTTTGAACGTTTGACCGCCTTTATTTCTCCCGAACCTGAAAATCGTGCCGAATTGCTGGAAGTCCTGCATGATGCACAAGAGCGTAATCTGATTGATGCCGATGCCCTGGCAATGATCGAGGGCGTGTTCCAGGTCTCTGATCTGTCTGCCCGTGAGATCATGATTCCGCGCTCGCAAATGGATGTCATCGATATTTCCAAACCGATTGCCGAATGGATGCCTGAAGTGTTGTCGACCGCACATTCACGTTTCCCTGCGGTCGATGGCGACAGAGATAAAGTCGTCGGCATCTTGCTGGCCAAAGATCTGTTACGTTACTACGCCGAAGACAGTTTTGATGTGCGCGATATGTTGCGTACAGTCATCTATATTCCTGAATCCAAACGCCTAAATATCTTGTTGCGTGATTTTCGCGCCAATCGCAACCACATGGCGATGGTGGTCGATGAATACGGCGGTATCGCCGGGCTGATCACCATCGAAGATGTGCTGGAACAGATCGTTGGCGATATCGAAGACGAATATGATTTCGACGAAGAAGAAGATAATATCCTGGCTCTGGAGAATAACGGCAACGGTAAGCGCTGGCGCGTTAAAGGACTGACCGAGATCGAGCAGTTCAATCACGTACTTGCAACTAATCTGACGGATCCGGCGGTGGATACCATTGGTGGTTTGGTCACGAATCATCTTCAGCACGTGCCGCACAAGGGCGATGCATTTGATATCGGAGCGTTGCATTTTGAAGTGTTGCGCGCGGATGCCAGACAGGTGCAGATGTTACTGGTGGAAAAGCGCTCTGTGGCTTATTCCTCTGAAGATTAGGTTAGCACTGTAGTGGCCGTGTTTTCATTTGCTGTGCCGGCATTCCACCGCTCATTGTCATTGCGCAATGCTATGCTGCTCGCGCTGGGGGCGGGCAGTCTGAATGTGTTGTCTTTCGCGCCTTTCCATCTCTGGCCATTCCAAATACTGAGTCTTGCGCTGATTTTTTTGCTGGTGCATCAGCGGGACCGCTGGCCGCTGCGTGACCTGGCTTTACTTGGCATCAGTTATGGCTTTGCCTGGCTATTTCTCGGTGTTAGCTGGCTTTTGATTGCCATGACACGCTATGGCGGTCTGCCGCTCTGGCTGGCCCTGGCCGGGCAGTTTTTACTCGCCACCTATCTGGCTTGTTACGCCGCCATCGCCCTGCTACTAGGACAGTATTTGCGACAACGCTGGGCGCTTTCGTTGCAGCTCAGTTTGTTATTGGTTTTTCCCGCATGCTGGGCCTTGTCTGAATGGCTGCGCGGCTTGATGCTGACGGGTTTTCCCTGGCTGGCATCTGGCTATGCCCACACCAGCAGCGTGCTGGCTGGTTATGCACCTGTTTTCGGGGTGTATGGTGTGGCTTGGGTCAGCGCCCTTATCTCGGCTGTCATCGCATGGCTGTTGCTGAAGCGTGCATGGCATCTGAAACTACTTTTTTTAATGATAATGTTGTTTGCCGGTGGTGCGCTGTTGCGGGAGCATCATTGGACCCAGCCACATGGCTCACCCATCAGTGTCCGGTTACTGCAGGGCAATGTGGATCAAGCTATCAAGTTTGAGAATGAGCATATCAACGAATCTCTGGCACTGTACGATCAGATGATTTCTGCGGCACCGGCCGATCTGATCGCCGCACCTGAGACCGCTTTGCCCTTATTGTCGTCGCAATTGCCGCCCGACTATTTGCCGCGCTTAAATGCGTATGCGCAGCGTAGCAACAGTCATCTGGTGCTCGGTCTGGGAATGCATGACGGTGCTAATCGCTATTCCAACAGTGTGCTGGGTTTTGGTAAAGAATCCGCTAGCCAGGCATATCGTTATGATAAGCACCATCTGGTGCCGTTCGGAGAGTTTGTTCCCAGCGGATTTCACTGGGTGATTCAACTGATGAAAATCCCTCTGGGGGATTTTTCCAGTGCCGGGCTGTTGCAGTCGCCTATGCAAGTTAAGGATCAGCAGGTGTTGCCAAACATTTGCTATGAAGATTTATTCGGGGAAGAAATTGCACGACAATTGTCCGCCCAAGCCACGACTGAACGTGGCGCTGCAACGATATTGTTGAATGTGTCGAATCTGGCGTGGTATGGCGATTCGATCGCGATACCCCAACATTTGCAGATATCACAAATGCGGGTATTGGAAACCGGGCGTCCGATGCTGCGCGCAACCAATACCGGCGCTACCGCCGTGATTAATGCGCATGGCGACATTGTGGCGCAACTTCAGCCACTGACCAATGGCACTCTGAGCGCGCAGGTGCAGGGCATGAGCGGAATGACGCCGTATATTATCTGGGGCAATGCCGGTATGATAGTGCTGGCTGGCAGCGCCATACTGCTGGCGTATGGGCTGTCGAGACGGCGCGCCGTCTAGTTGATACTGGGACGGCATCTCACTCTTTGCACGTGCTTTGCTGCGTAGGGTAATGCTTATGCCGGGAACAGAGGAGTGAGATGGCGCAATCAATTAGAGAAGAATCAACTTAATCGTTGATTTTTTTTGCCGCGATGGTGGCATCAATATCCGCCAGGCATTCCAGGCCCCGTGCGGTTATTTCCAGAAGCTCAGAATCAGCTTGACTTGCAATATGGCCTTTTTTCCCAAGGAAAGTTGCGACCGGTGCCGGCAAGGGGCTACTCGGGTCTATCGAAATAGCACGCAAACCATCAATGCATTGCTTAATAAACAGGGTTTGACGTCCGTTGTCAGTCAGCTCCAGACCACCATCTTTACGATGCGATAACAGCTTAATACCAACGAGTCGTTTGGTGTTTCTGGCGACGCAAGCACTCGGCCTGGCCGTTCTCGGAAGCTTGCTGACTTGGTCAAGTGCGTCGTATTCGTCTATGCTTAATTTGTGGCTCATTGCTACTTTCTAAAAAACGGAGGGGGCATTGGCTATGCCTGAATATCTGGCGTAGTGTCTTCCTGTCAGTAAAACCGGCAGGAGCTGATAGCAGAAAATATTTGGCACCGAATATAACATACACCAGGTGTTGCCGGCATTGGATGCACATTTTCCGGGTGTCGATTGTGAGGAATACTGTCAATTCTTGCCGTTGCGCCGTTCCGGAACGGCGCATGAAAGAGCAGACGCGATGATATGCGTTGTCATCTGATATCTGGCTCAAGTACGTCTGACAAAGTCTTCGAATTCTTTGAGTGGTAAGGGACGGCTAAACAGGTAGCCCTGATAGGCATGACAGCCCTGACTGGCCAGATAATCCCTTTGCTCCTGCGTTTCCACTCCTTCGGCAATCACGCCCAGCCCCAGGCTGTCGGCCAGCACAATGACCATTCTGGCGATGGCAGCATCGTTCGGATCAAGCAAAATATCCCTGACAAAGCTTTGATCAATTTTTAGCTGGTCTAGCGGTAGTTGTTTAAGGTAGGCCAGCGATGAATAGCCGGTGCCAAAATCGTCCAGGGAGAAACCGACCCCTTTAGCTTTGAGTGTGCGCATTTTGGCGATGACGTCGTCGACATTGGACACCAGTAAGCTTTCGGTTAATTCCAGTTTGAGTCTTTCAGCTTGAGCGCCGCTAGAGGCCAGCGCTTGCAATACCTGTTCGACAAAGTCACGTTGGTAAAACTGGCGCGGGCTGACGTTGACGGCGAGCGTCAGATGGTGCATGTCTGGCTGTTCGCTCCAACTCGCCAATTGCTTGCAAGCCATATCGAGCACGTAGCGGCCCAAAGGTAAAATCAGAGCGGTTTCTTCTGCCAGAGAAATGAATTCGGCAGGCGACACCATCCCGCGTTGCGGATGCATCCAGCGTACCAGTGCCTCAGCACCGGTAAGGCGGCCTTCGCCCGTCACCTGCGCCTGATAGTGCAGCACGAACTGTTGTTTTGCCACCGCTTCTCTGAGCCCCTCTTCGAGCAAAGCGCGCGCCGTCACCACGGCCTGCATTTGCGGATCAAAGAAACGTAAGGTATTGCGGCCGGCTGCTTTGGCCTGGTACATGGCAAGATCGGCACGTTTTAATGGTTCATCGATGCTTTCCTGCTGCTCGCCGAATAGCGTGACACCGATGCTGGGGGTGCTATGGTGTTCGTAATGTGCCAGTTGATAGCTTTGATTCAGCGCCGTCAGAATTTTTTCACCGACGGCTTCGGCCTGGTTCGCCGCCTCCAGAGTGTTTTCGCTCAGGTCTTCCAGCATCACCACGAATTCATCACCCCCCAGCCGCGCTACGGTATCACCGTCACGGGTACAGGTGCTAAGACGTTGCGCGACCTGTTGCAACAGCAGATCGCCTTTGTCATGGCCCAGCGTGTCATTGAGCGTTTTAAAATTATCCAGATCGACAAATAGCAGGGCACCTTTACGTTGATGGCGTGACCTGGCGGCCAATGCCTGCTCTAGCCGGTCAAGCAGAAGGCGCCGGTTGGGCAGGCTGGTTAAGGGGTCATAAAACGCCAGATTCTTGATTTCGTTTTCTGCCGTTTTACGTGAAGTAATATCGGTAAAAGTTCCAACGAAGTGGGTCGTGTTGCCGAGATCATTTTTGACCGCGGTAATCGTCATCCATCCCGGGAAAATTTCACCGCTTTTACGCCGGTTCCAAATTTCACCTTGCCATGACCCGATGTTTTGTATGTGGTCTCTCATTGTTGTAAAAAACATAGCATCATGACGCCCGGAGCTGAGTAAGCGCGGGGTTTTCCCTATAGCGTCTTCTGCACTGTAGCCGGTAATCTGACTAAATGCCTTGTTCACTCGCAAGATGATACTGGCGGCATCGGTTACCAGTATGCCTTCTTGTGATTCAAATGCGGTCGCAGCGATGCGTTGCGCTTCTTCATTTTTTTTGCGATCGCTGATATCGTTCCATGCAACATAAATGGCCGGTACCCCATCAAAAACGATGGGTGTAGCCTGCGCCTGGATGTCAATCGTGACGCCGTCTAGCCTGAAAAATTTCATCTCGGCCATCGGTGCATGGCTACCGTGTTCCAGAATGTTTTGTAGCCTGGTCTGTATTAATGAATGAAAATCGGGATGAACAATCTCTAATATCGGTTTGCCAACCAGATCTTGGGCAGAATGTGCCCCCAGCATTTTGATGGTGGCCGGATTGACATAAATCAGCACCCCGTTACGGTGTACGTAAATTCCTTCGGGCGACCATTCAACCAGTGCGCGATGGCGTTCTTCACTCTCTTGTAAGGCTGCCTGCGTGCGCTTGCGCTTGGTGATGTCGTGAACAAAAGTATGAAAAGCCAGTTGGCCGTCATAGTAAATCGAGGTGCTCTGCACTTCGGCAACGATGGCGCTGCCATCTAGTTTGAGTAGCACCTCTTCTATCATTGCGGTGCTGACGCCATGATCGGCGATGGTTTTACCACGGGCATGGGCCAGCTGATGAAAATCCGGGTGGATCCGGTCAAGAATGGAGGTGCCAACCAAGTCCAGTGCCGACGGTGCGCCAAAAAGCCTGATCGCGGCAGGATTGACATACAGTATTTTTCCTGTGCGATGAATAATGATCGCTTCTGGTGACCATTCCACCATGGCGCGGTGGCGCTCTTCGCTGTCTTGCAATGCTTGGTTACTCAGCTTGCGTTCGGTAATGTTGCGGGACAGAACAATAAAGCTTGGCGCTTCATCGGAAAACCTTTGTTTGCGTGCCGCCGACAGTTCAAACCACATTGTCCCCTGAGGCAGATTGAGTAAGATCTGCTTGCCACAGGAATAGCCGCTCTCGTTGGCCTCGCGCAAGCTTGCCATGACGATATCGGCGGCATCGCCGGGCATGACGTCTGACACCAGGTGGCCCAGCAAGTCTTGCGGTGGGGCAATCAATAATTCGCTGCGGGGCGAGTGATAAGACAGATAGCGTCCGTCCAGATCGACTTCAAACAATATATCGGGGATGGCATCGAGTGTTGCCTGCAGTTTTGCCTGGCTTTCACGCAGTGCTTTTTCGGCGCGTTTGCTGGCGCTGACATCATGAATGACAACGTAGATCGCCGCTTCACCATTAAAGGAAATTTTTGTCGCTTTGACCTCTACGTCGATTTCAGTGCCATCAAGTTTACGGTTTTTTAACCCAGTCAAGGGCGCCACAAAACTGTGTCTGCGCATTTGCTGAATCCGCTCAAGCATCAGTTCATGTGTCTCGGGAGCAACGATATCGAGTAGGGGGCGGCCGACTAAATCGGTCGCAGAATCGGCCCCAAATAGTTTGACGGCAGCCGGATTGACGTAAATGATGGTTTCGTGGCGATGCACCAAAATAGGCTCGGGCGACCATTCCACCAGGCTGCGATTGCGCTCTTCGCTTTCTTCTAGTGCCGCCTGTACCCGTTTGCGCTCAGTAATGTCATGGAAAGCGCCAACGAGTTTTACGACCTTACCGTCTTTCATGACGGCGGCGCCTTGTGTGCGTACCCAGATAAGTCGCCCGGTGCTGGTTAGTTTAGGCAATTCCAGGTCATACGGGGTGCCATATTCTATTGCCGCAGTGACGGCTGCCCGAATCACCGGCCTGGCTTCCGGGGTGAAAAAATTCAAGCCTTGCTCCAGACTGGGGGTAACCGGCGGATCAACTTCATGAATGCGGAAGGTCTCGCTGGACCAGAACAGTGTCATGCTGGCAATATCTAATTCCCATCCACCGATTTTTGCAATCTCGCCGGTCCTGGCCAGCATGGCGGCGGTACTCTCAAAGGACGCGCGTATCCGGTAATCTTCGCTGACATCACTGAACACCAGAACCACGCCGACAATCTGGCCGCTACGGTCGCGGATGGGGGCGGCGCTATCGGCGATCTGATATTCATGCCCGTCTCTGGCTAGTAATGCTGTGTGATTGGCCAGACCCACTACGTCGCCTCGCTGCATTACCAGTTGCACCGGATTGCTCACCTCCTGGCGGCTATCTGCGTTGACAATATGAAATACCTGGGGCAACAGCAGGCCAGTCGCCTCGGCCAGGGTCCAGCCGGTCAGCTGTTCTGCGGTTCGGTTCATGCGGGTAATTCGTCCGGCGGCGTCGGTGGCGATGACGGCGTCGCCGATCGATTCGAGGGTAATCGAAAGATTTTGTTCGCTTTGGCGTAGTTGTTCCTGCGCCAATTTGCGCGCTGAGATATCACGGATTGTTGCCTGAATATAGGTTTGCTCGTCCATCACCAGACGGTTGAGTAAGACTTCGGCAAAAAAGCACTTGCCATCATCAAGACGGTGATGCAAGCACTCATAACTCGCGCTGCCGTTCTGGCTGCTCATGTGCAGCTGCCGCTGGGCAAAAATCTGACTGTCTTCGTCGTTAATCTGCGCTGCCGGCAACAGCTCAAGAAAATGTCTGCCGATAAAATCCTCATGCTTTTGTACACCGAACATTGTCAATGCGGCAGGATTACAGTCAATGACCTCATCACTTTTCAATACCAGCAAGGCGTCCGGTGCAGTGGCAAACAAGGTGCGGTGGCGTAGTTCTGAAATCTGTAGTTCTTTGGTTCTTTCTCTGACTTTTGCTTCAAGCGTGTTATGCACTTTTTGAATATCCTGCGCCATCGTGTTAAACGCTGCTGACAGGACCGCAATCTCGCGACTCTGGCTTTGGCTGGTGACAGCGCGCACCGACAGCTTGCCCGCCCCCAGTTGGTTAGCGCTGGCGGCCAGTGATGCGAGCGGTAGCGTCAGCCGCCGTGCCGCCAGAGTGATTAACAGCAATCCCAGTAAGGTGATGAACGCCACGGCGGCGATCAGCGTGGTGGCGCTTTCTTTTAGCCCGCCTAACACTTCATCTTTGCGTGAATAATGCACCAGCGTCCACGCTTGGGTACCGCTTAATTGCAAATGGCGATACACCACGATCAGTGCATTTTTTTTCTCATCGGTTTGTTGCAGGGTTCCTTCAGAGCCGTTGATGGCCTGTTTGCTCAGGCTAAAGGATTCTTTTGCGCCGTAAAGAGGCGGAAAACGCGCCAATATCTGGCCATCAGGGCCAAATAGCAGGGTGCTTCTATGCATATTGGTGCCGGGCATTTCTTCCTGAAGTCCTTCGGCGATAAAATTTTGTAAATCGATGCAGGCGATCAAGATCCCGACCAGTTTTCCATTCTGGTAACCGTCTTTGTCGGTGCCATAAATCTGGCGCACGATCGCTAAGCCAGGCAGGCCGTCCGAAGTTTTTAATTGAGTGACAATTTCTATGGCCCCGGCTTGCGCCGCATGCTTGACCAAAGCCTGATCATGGTAGACATGCCCGATATCGCCTGGAATTTCGCTGGCGCGTATCAGGCCCGTGGCCGGATCGACAACTAACAGATGCTGATAGCGGTCCGGGTAGGCGCGTTGCAAGCGATCGAACAGGCGTTCAATATGTTGCTGCACCGCCGGGTCGCGGTTTGCTAATTGCTGCGACAGTGATTTGCTTTCGGCGATCACCAGAATGTCGCCGCGCCTGTCTTTAATACCTTCGACAATCAGCGCGCGTTGCAGATCAGCCTTGATTTCCAGCAGCTGCATGGCTGCAGCAACGCGCTGCTCGCTGGCGCCGGTCAAGCCTAGTTGCGGCACGCCGATGTACCAGGCAGCAAGCAACATGCCTATCGTCAACAAAAACAGTGCCGCAAAATAGCTGACAATGCGCGTGGACAAGGAAGATCGCGTCAAGAGCATAGTGATTAATCCTTACTCTTCATAATCGTAGACACGCAGCTTGAATGCTCTCGGTTCACTGAATACTTTGGCCAGACCATCATAATGCAAGGCCGAATTTACATTCTCCCAGGTGGCAGCGGGGGGCAGTTTGCCTAATTTGGCTAAAAACTGAAACTCGCTCTGGAGCGGGGCGCTGTCCGGACTATGCAAAATGGCCGGTGCAGAAGGGATATCAAGAATCTCACGACGGGTGATGGCGGTAATTTGCGCGGTGCTTAACAATGCGGTGGCCGGTGAAAAACGTGTGCTCTCTGCACTTGCCCAATGGGCGGCTTTTTCGGCATTGTTTTGCGAGCGGCGCATCCACTCAATGGCGCGGACAAAACCGGCGATCAGATGTTGTGCCGCTTGCGGAGCACGCTCGATAAAATCCTGGCTGATGATGAAGTAATCACTATTCCAGCCCCGAAACACCACATGATTTTTTTTGTGGTTAGCCAGCGCCATGGTGGGCGCCGGTTCCCACGCCACAAAAGCGTCGATATCGCCGCGTTCCAGCGCCGCCGGCATCTCGCTTACGGCTAAGGAAATCAGTGTGACCCTGGTGTCATCAATGCCTGCAGAGGCCAGGCCCTGAAGCAGGGTGTAATAGCCGCTGGAGGCCTCAACATAGCCAATCCGCTTGCCCAGCAAACCACGGACTTCGGTTTCCCGTTTGGCCACGATGGCTGTCGAACTTTGTTTTACCAAACCGATAATCGAGACCCTTGCCGTCGCTGCAGCGATTAAGGTCGGCATATCGCCCAGCAGCGCCGCATCAAGCCGGTGATCTGCCAGCAGGGGCAGCATATCGGCGCCGCGCTTAAACGGGTGGGTTTTTAACGTGGATTTGCTATCGGCCAGCGCTTTTTTTAAAATGCGGTCATGTTGCATGACTGCACTGATGACCCCGGACGGGTAACCCAGAGGTTGTACCCCAAGATTCAGTGTGGCTGATTTAACCGCCAAAGAGTTGCTATTAGTGTAAGGCTCGGCGGCGACGCTAGGCGCGCTTAGCAGGGTGATGGCGATGACAGAGGCGAAGCAGAAAGCGTTAGCCACACGTATCCGGCGGTGACCGCCAGCTGGCAAGCGCTGTACCGCGGTGATATCGTTTTGCGTCGGGGATGGCGCAAACATGGGGGACGGAGCGCGCCAGGAGTGCTGACAGAAAATAGAAATCATGTTGTTGCTTACCTTATGAAGTAGTGCCGGCCTTCTAGGTTGATCACAATATTCGGTATTCTAAAGTACTTCTGCAATGCCTCTGGAGCGACTGATTGACTGGTGAATCGAGCTTGGATTTGTGCTGATAACTATGGCTTAGTCTAAACTTTATCACGCGCTAAAGCGAAAAATTTCACGCATTCTGGATGGCTCCCGATTAGTTTTATTGCTTTTCGCATTATGCATGTGAATGCCACCACTGTGTTGCCAATAAAGTAATATTGTTAAATAAATATTATTCAGATGATTTTGCCGCCCACCGGTCTTAAGCCCCATAGGCTCCTGGCCAGACAGACGTCTCTTGTCGCGCCCTGTCAGAAAAGGATGTGGCAGTGCGTGGCAGCACGTGGCAGCACGTGGCGTTAGGTGGCGACTGCTAATCAATGCCGATGCTGGCGTTGATCGATGCAGTAACTAAGTTCGGTAACTAAGTTCGGTAACTAAGCTCAGTAAATAAGCTCAGTCACTAAGCTCAGTCACTAAGCTCAGTCACTAGCGCTGACTAACGGACAATTAGTATATACACCAACAGGAAGTTGAGAACGATGGCGCAGCCTGCAATGGCACGCCATAGCGTTGCCGGGTCGCGGTTGACTAGCGGCGTGGCATTTGGTGGTGGTAATGGCCGTGCTGCGCCGCGTTCCAGCGCCAGTAGAAACTCTTCTGCAGTTTCAAAAC
>JBBQNW010000016.1:0-22927 GCA_038330335.1 Burkholderiales bacterium
GACGCCTGCGCCAAAGCCGGCTTGGTCTTCATCGGCCCGCCAGCCTCGGCGATACGCGCCATGGGCAGCAAATCTGCCGCTAAAACGTTGATGGAAAAAGCCCAGGTGCCGTTGGTGCCGGGCTATCACGGCGAAAATCAGGATGCCGATTTTTTGCAAAACGAAGCGGACCGTATCGGCTACCCGGTATTGCTCAAAGCCAGTGCCGGCGGTGGCGGCAAGGGCATGCGCGTGATCGAACACAGTCTCGATTTTAAAGCCGCTCTGGCCTCCTGCAAACGCGAAGCGATTAGCTCTTTTGGCGACGATAAAGTATTGGCAGAAAAATACCTGCAGCGTCCGCGTCATATCGAGATTCAGGTGTTTGCCGATACTTTGGGCAATTGTGTCTACCTGTTTGAGCGCGACTGCTCGGTGCAGCGCCGTCATCAGAAAGTATTAGAAGAAGCACCGGCGCCAGGCATGTCGGCCGAACGCCGCGCCGCCATGGGCGAGGCCGCCGTGGCGGCCGCCAAAGCGGTTGGTTATGTCGGTGCCGGTACGGTTGAGTTCATCGCCAATCAGGATGGCTCTTTCTATTTTATGGAAATGAACACGCGCTTGCAGGTCGAGCATCCGGTGACAGAAATGATCACCGGCACTGATCTGGTCGAATGGCAATTGCGCGTAGCCTCGGGCGAACGTTTGCCTCAGCTACAAAACGAATTAAGCATCCATGGCCATGCGATTGAAGCCCGCGTATATGCAGAAAATCCGGAAAAAGGTTTCCTGCCATCGATAGGCACCTTGCGCCATGCCCGCACCCCGGGCGCGGTGAATTTTGAACTCGGCGGCAGCACCGAGCCGGCCGCTTTCCGTATCGACAGCGGGGTGCGTGAAGGCGACACTATTTCCCCTTTCTACGACCCGATGATCGCCAAAATGATCGTCTGGGGTAAAGACAGAAAAGAAGCGCTGGCGCGCATGGCGCAAGCGCTGTCCGAATACCAGATCGTCGGCCTGTCATCGAATATCGCGTTTCTCAAGCGCCTGATCGAGAGCCAGGCATTTTCCAGTGCCGATCTCGATACC
Organism: Burkholderiales bacterium; assembly: GCA_038330335.1. Taxonomy (GTDB): domain Bacteria; phylum Pseudomonadota; class Gammaproteobacteria; order Burkholderiales; family Burkholderiaceae_D; genus Undibacterium. The sequence goes on from JBBQNW010000016.1 coordinate 1,072, forward strand.
GGCCTGATCGAGCGCAATCAGGCTGAGTTGTTCCCGACCCCGGCCGCGGCGTCGCTGGCGGTGCTGGCGCTGGCCAGCGTGGCCTTGCTGCTGTCGGAAAAATCGGCCGGCACTGACCCTTGGCAAAGCAGCCAGGGCTGGCGCATGAACAGCCAGTTGCAACGCGCCTTGCAGTTTGACGAAGAACATCATGCGCATCCGGTGCAGGTGACCTATCTGGCCGACCACTGGCAAGTGCAAGCCGGTACCAGCAGTGCGCCAGTGCTGCTGGCTTCGGTCGCCGGTAACGACATCGTACTGAAAATCGCCGATCAAACCATCCAAGGCACGGTGGTGCGCGATGGTGAACACTTCCATGTCTTTAGCCAGGGCGTACACACTGTGTTGCATTACAAAGATGCACTGGCCCACGCCGGCGAAGCGGAAGCCGAAGGCGGCCGCCTGACGGCACCGATGCCTGGCAAGATCGTGGCAGTTCTGGTCAGCAAAGAGCAGGAAGTTAAAAAGGGTGATGCGCTGTTGATTATGGAGGCGATGAAGATGGAACACACCATCGCCGCGCCGCATGACGGCACGGTCGAGGAAGTCTTGTATGCGGTCGGTGATCAGGTGACAGAAGGTGCGCCCTTGCTGACGTTTCAACAGGATTGAATCATGTATTGATGTCGATGAGGGGGAATTTGTTGGATCATGGAATTTTTTGAATCAGAAATGAACGATTTTTTTCCTCAAGAGCCTTCAAAGTTGCCAGAAGACCTAAAAAGCTGGGCAAGAGACATGCGCAAACGTATGCCCGATGCCGAAATTTTATTGTGGTCACTTTTACGTAATCGACGCTTAGCAAATGCAAAATTCAGACGGCAGTTTGTGGTCGGACGTTATATCCTGGATTTTTATTGTGTCGAAATGAAGCTGGCGATAGAGTTAGATGGCGGACAACATAGCGACGCACTGGCCTACGATCAACAGCGCGATGCTTTTTTGTCTGGCCAGGGAATTCGCGTTTTACGTTTTTGGAATAATCAGATGCTGCAGGAAACAGAAAGCGTGCTGGAGGTGATTTATCGTGCACTCATGCCCACGTAGCTGGCTTTTCTCCCCTCTCCCGCTCGCGGGAGTGGGGCTGGGGGTGAGGGTGCTTGCAACCGCGTGCGCTTTGCCATTCCCCTCACCCCAACCCTCTCCCGTCTACGGGAGAGGGAGTTAACTCCCCACGGATATAGGTATGACAGACATCATTTTTTACGCCGCCGGCGCCAATCCCGAAGTCTGGCTGAATGCCTTCCGGCCAGCGCTGCCTGACGCCACTATCCGGGTCTGGCAGGAGGGCGATCACGCCCCCGCTGATTACGCACTAGTCTGGAAGCCGCCTGCGGCCATGTTGCGTGAGCGTAGCGACCTGAAAGCGATTTTTAACCTCGGTGCCGGGGTCGATGCGATTTTGCAACTGGGCGATGCTCTGCCTGCCGGTGTCCCGGTGGTGCGCCTGGATGACGCTGGCATGGGTATCCAGATGGCCGAGTTTGTCACGCATGCTGTGCTACGTTACTTTCGCCGCCTGGACGCCTACGCACTGCAAAATCAGGCGCAGCACTGGCGTTTTCTGAAGCCGTTTAACAAGCCTGATTTCAGCATCGGCGTGCTCGGCCTCGGGGTATTGGGTACGCGCATTATTGATGCCCTGCGCCATTTCGATTTCCCTTTGCATGGCTGGAGCCGCAGCCCCAAAGATTTGCCGGGCGTAACGTGTCACGCGGGTCCCGACGGACTGGACAGTTTCTTGCGCGCTTCCCGCGTGCTGGTGACTATTTTGCCGCTGACCAGCGAGACCGAGAATATGTTGAACCGCGATCATCTCGCCAAATTGCCGCGTGGCGCTTACGTGATTAATGTCGCCCGCGGCGCGCATCTGGTCGATGCCGATTTACTGGCATTGATACAGGAAGAGCATATTGCCGGCGCCACTCTTGATGTATTTCGCGAAGAACCGCTGCCAGCTGCCCATCCGTTCTGGCAAGAGCCGCGCATCAGCATTACCCCGCATATTTCTGCCTTAACGCTAAGAGACGACAGCGCGCGCCAGATCGCCGTCAAAATTCAGGCATTGCAAGCCGGCCAGGCCATCAGCGGTCTGGTGGACCCACTCAGAGGATATTGACATGACAGCAGCATTCCCCAAGCAAGTAAAAATCGTCGAAGTCGGTCCGCGTGACGGCTTGCAAAACGAAAAAGACACCATTCCGGCCGAGATTAAAATTGCCCTGGTAAATCGCCTGAGCGAAGCCGGTTTCCGCAATATCGAGGCGGCCTCGTTCGTCTCGCCAAAATGGGTACCGCAAATGGCTACCTCGAATGAAGTCATGGCCGGCATCACACGCCAGCCCGGTGTGATTTATTCGGTGCTGACGCCTAACATGAAAGGCTTTGAAGCGGCGCTGGCGGCCGGTGCCGATGAAGTCGTGATTTTCAGTTCTGCCTCCGAGGCGTTTGCACAAAAAAACATCAATTGCTCGATCGCCGAATCGATAGAGCGTTTCCGCGACGTCGCCGCTGCCGCCAAACAGCACCGCATTCGTCTGCGCGGCAGCATCAGCTGCGCCTTCGGTTGCCCGTATCAGGGCGAGGTCGATCCTGCCAGCGTGCTTGACGTGGTCAGGCGTCTGCGTGATCTGGGCTGTGATGAGATCGATATCGCTGACACCATCGGCGTGGGTACTGCCAGACAAGTACAAAACGTGATGCAACTGGCGGCGCAAGACTTCCCTATCGATAGCTTGTCCGGACACTTTCACGACACTTACGGCCAGGCGCTGGCGAATATTTATGCCAGCCTGGAAGTCGGCATTTCGATTTTCCATTCGTCCGTCGCCGGGCTAGGCGGCTGCCCGTACGCCAAAGGCGCGACCGGCAATGTGGCCACCGAAGACGTACTGTTTTTACTCCAGGGTCTGGGTATTGCGACTGGTATTGACCTCAACGCCGTGGTTGATGCTGGCCAGTTTATTTCCGGCCATCTGGGGCGTAAGGCGGTGAGCCGGGCCGGGAACGCGCTGGCGGCGAAACGTTTGGGGTGAATAAAAAAAACCCGCATTTTTGCGGGTTTTTTGCATGTTGCTTTGTGATTCTTGGAAAACAAGGAAGGTTTGTCTTAGCTTTGGCGTTTGCGTGTCAGCGCAAATCCGAACAAGCCCATGGCTAACAATGCCAGCGTCCCTGGTTCTGGTACGGTTTTTGATTGGATAGAGACTTGATCGAGTCCAAATACACCAGGCCCGGTAGATGCTTGAGGAATATATAAGTTGAATTGTAGTTGTGCGTTGTGACCAGCCAACAAAGATAATTCTGATGAAATATCGACTGTATGCGCAGTCCAGTTTTGAAACACACCTCCGGCGGTGTTTTTGAAGCTCTCAGTCATCAGATTGGATACCAAAACCCCGCTGCCATCCAATAAATTCACCGTGTAGACACGCGCTAAAGGAAAAATCCATCCGTTGCCGAATCCTAATGCGTCTTCCCAGCTAACGCTGGCAATACCGGTGCCTACTGGTACAGCAAATGTTTGTGTCAAGGTGTGTGAAAGAGGGCCTCTGCCATCGAACGCTGCATAAGCGGCAAATTTACCCGCTTGTGGCGTTACGAAACCTGATGGAATTGGTGCAAATCCGCTGCAACCTGAGGATGCTCCGGATGTGCTCACCAAAAAATTCTGGCCACAGCCGCCAGTATTCGGGCCTGTCACGGTCCAGGCTGACGTGCTGCCCGTTTCAAAACCACCATTTGTTATTAAATCTGCTTGGGCGGATGCTGCACAGAAGCCAAGTGCCAGCATTGCCATTTTGGCACATAATTTTGTTATCATTATTTCTCCGTTAGTATTGTGGTTTATCTATTTGTTTGTTACTGCATGGAAAGCAATAAACATGCCAAAAATAAATATTGTTATAAATCAAGTGTTTAGTAATTTCTAGTTTGCCTACTGTAAAATTTTTCGACATTATTCTTGTTTTTTGCATTGATAAATTAACTCTAAAAAATAATTAACTTTCCTTACCCCCCCGTTTTGAACGGGCGGGTGCTTAGAAAGTCCTTGTAGATAGAGCATTCTGGCTAATCGTAAGAAAAATTTTTAGACCGGGGTGATTAAAATTTAATTTTTATATCTCTTTTTTCATCAGATAATGTCGTGTTTTTCGGTCGTACGTGCATTGACAGGGCCCGGCCATTTATATTTTTAACTAGATTTTTTTGTATTGGAAATGATCAAATGCAGTTGTCCAGTTTTACCCAGGGAAAAAATAATAATTTCAATCTGATCCGCATCATCGCCGCGCTTGCGGTATTGGCCAGCCATAGTTTTGCCTTGCTCGGACAGCCCGAGCCCTTGGGGCAGAGCTTAGGGATGAGTCCGGGGTCAATCTCGGTCGATATTTTTTTCATTGCCAGCGGTTTTCTGGTGACCGGCAGTCTGATGCTGCGGCAGCGTATCGGCGACTATGTCCTGGCCAGAGTATTGCGGATATTTCCTGCCCTGCTGGTGATGTTGCTATTGACGGTGTTTGGGCTCGGTGTTTATTTTACGACACTGCCCGTGGCGGTCTATCTGGGGCATTCTCAGACTTATTTTTACCTCGTTAAATGTGCCACGCTGATTGCAGGTGTGACTTATTATTTACCCGGTGTGTTTGAGAATAATCCTTACAAGGGGGCGGTGAACGGCTCGCTGTGGACTATCGTTTATGAAATAAAAATGTATTTGTTTTTGCTACTGTTTTGGTTCGTATGTCAATTTTCAAAAAAAAATAGTCAAAAAATATTTGTCCGGACCTTGATAGCGTGCGCTGTATTGGCAGGCTTTCTCGTTTTTTTTCATCAGTTTGTTAAGAGAGATCAGGATCATTCCGTCAGATTATTTTTTATGTTTTTTTCCGGTGCCGCTTACTGGGTGTTAAAAGAACATATTCGTCTTTCCGGCAAGTTTTTTTGTCTGGCGGTCGGCGCGCTGTTACTGGCTGCGGTGGCCGGTACCCAGGCATTTTTTGTCGTATATCAATTGAGCATTGCCTATGTCTTGTTTTACCTAGCTTACGTTCCTGCCGGATGGTTGCGCAAGTACAATGCTGCCGGGGACTACTCGTATGGCGTGTATATCTATGCTTTTCCGGTACAGCAATCCGTTGCCGCATTGCTGCCCGGGGTCTCGGTGCTGCTGCTGACGCTGATTTCCGTGGCGGTAACGCTGACTCTGGCAGCCTTGTCCTGGCATTGGATTGAGCAACGCGCGCTGCGCTTGAAAACGTTTTTAATCTCTCGCGCCAGGCCGGTAACTCCGTTCGGGGTGGCGCTGCCGCCGCTGTAAGCCGATGTGTGGCTGCTGACTTGTCATTTTGCCTATTTTTCTATGACCATCCGGCAATACACAGCGCGCGATAACGCTGCCGGCATTGGTGACCGTGACCAGCATGATGCGCGGATGGTGCGGAATACGACAAACGCAATAAACTTTCCCTAGTGCAAATGCACTGAGTTTATAATCAGCGGTCTGTTCCACTCAAAAGAGTAAAAAAATGATGGAAGCCCACATGTCCTCGCAAATCCGCACGCTGTCGTATATCGAAAACGAAGACCATCCGGTGTTCGGCACTCTGGTCGAACAAATCCTGCATCTGCTGAAGTCACGTTTGAGTTTTAGTGACATCCTGATCCATCAGAACAGCCCTATCATGCTGCGCCAGCCTAAAGGTCTGGTGGCGGTAACGGACTCGCCGATTACCAAGGAAGAGCTGGAAGAATTTTTTGAAGTGATAGAGCCGAACTGGTCTGAGCGGATTCAGGATCGTGCCTTTGACCGTTCCATCGATTTGAACACGGCGCGTATCCGCGCCAACTGTTTCACCTTTCAGGGTAAGAAGCGGCTGGGTTGTGTGATCCGCCGTTTTCCGCGCGAACCGCTGGAGCTGAACCAGCTTGGCTTGCGCCAGTGCGAGCAGGATTTTGCCAAACTGAGCAGCGGCCTGGTGTTGATTATCGGCGATACCTGCCAGGGTAAATCGACTACGATCGCCTCGATGGTGGACCAGATCAATAAGACCCGCTCTGGCCATATCATCACGATAGAAGACCCGGTCGAGACCCTGATCCCGCAACGTAAATGCATCATCACCCAGCGCGAAGTCGGGTTTGACGGCGACGTCGAAAGCTATTACCTGGGCGCACTGGATGCGCTGCGCGAACGCCCGGACGTGATCGTGATCGGCGAGATCCGCGACGCCCAGACGGCACAGGAAGCGCTGGCGCTGGCTGAATCTGGGCCGCTGGTACTGGCCTCGCTGCATGCCCGTTCGACCGAGCTGGGCTTGCAAAAAATGCTGCGCCTGCTGGGCAACGGCGCGCCGCAAGCCCAGGCGCTGGCACAGGCGCTGCGCGGCGTTCTATGCCAGGCCTTGCTACCGTCGCTGGACGGAGAACGTTACTATCTGGCCACGGAATGCCTGACTTCTAATCCTGATGTGGTGAGTATGATCGAGTCCGGCAGCATGGCCGGTATCCGCGCGCTGATGGATGGTACTGCCGCCAACCCGGAGCTTGGCTGCCATTCGATGAATGCCGCCTTGTTGCAGTTGCTGCGGGAAAAGAAAATCAGCATCGACGACGCCAGAAACGCCACCACTGACCGCATCGGTTTTCTCGACGCCACGATTGGCTAACATTCGCTCAGTATCTTCGCGTGGGCCAGCCCGACTGATCCACGCATCTGGCATGTAGTAAGCCATGATTACCCGTGGCCGCTGAAACCGGCCAACAATGAGGCTTCCAATGCAGTGAACCTTAAGGAGACATCATGGCTGGCAAAAAAATACTCATGTTGGTAGGCGATTTTGTAGAAGATTACGAGGCCATGGTGCCTTTTCAGACCTTGCTGGCAGTCGGGCACGAGGTGCATGCAGTCTGCCCTGACAAACAAGCGGGCGACTATGTGGCGACCGCGATTCATGATTTTGAAGGACAGCAAACCTATACCGAGAAACCCGGACATCGCTTTGGCATTACCCATGATTTTGCCAGCATCGATGTGGCCAGTTATGACGGCTTGGTGATACCCGGGGGCCGTGCGCCGGAATATCTGCGCCTCAACCCGCAAGTCATTGCGATGGTGAAACACTTCGCACAGGCAAAAAAACCAATTGCGGCGGTGTGTCATGGTGCGCAGATTCTGGCGGCCGCCAAGGTGCTGGAAGGCGTGCGCTGCTCGGCGTATCCGGCTTGCCGTCCTGAGGTCGAGCTGGCCGGTGGAACCTATGCCGACATCGCAGTCACCGAAGCGGTCACCGACGGGCATTTTGTCACCGCACCGGCCTGGCCGGCACACCCGGCATGGATGGCGCAATACCTGGCGTTGTTGGGTACCAAAATCACTCTGTAGTTCGCGCAATAGTCAATTGTGCAAGGGTATAATCGGTGCTGGCCAAACCTGATTTCAGGCTCGGCCAGCACCTTTTTGCCATCCGGAATCAGGAGTGTTTATGTGCGAAATTTTTGTCAAAGCGGATCCGTCCCTGTACGCCGCCCGGGCGCGCTCGATTCGCTTGCATGGCGTGGTCACCTCAATCCGCTTGGAAACCCTGTTCTGGCAAGTGCTGCAAGAGATCGCCGAACGTGATGGCGTGAACACCAACCAGCTCATTACCAAACTGTATGACGAGCTGATGAGCTATCGCGGCGAGATCGACAATTTCTCTTCTTTTCTGCGCGTGTGTTGTCTGCGCTACTTATCCCTGATGGTCGACGGCGCGCTGCCGCACGACAAGACGCTGACGCTCTCAGGATTACGCGCCGGAACGGCCAGTACGAGCACGCAGGTCGGCCCCTACCGCTTGTAAAATTGACGCCGGCCCGGCGCGATAGCAGAGGCCGGCGTGTTTATATTCATGTTCATGTTTCTATCGGCACCTGACTTGGCCATATGCCAGAATATCGGGCAGGCTGGCACATGCTCATGCCAGCGTCACAAATCACGGCGTGACTGCGTGACCGTGTGGCGTTGCCTGCCGACATCCGTGCTTTATGTCATGCGCGTCTCTATTTAGAGGTCGGCATCGCAAACTCTGCGCCCTTTGCTATCGATGCTGGCCATCTTTGCATGACTGATTTATAGCGCGAGTAGAAACGTATGCCTTCTTCGCCGTAAGCATGAATGTCGCCAAACAGGCTACGCTTCCAGCCGCCAAAACTATGGAATGCCATCGGTACCGGAATCGGTACATTCACCCCTACCATGCCGACCTGGATTTTCTGGCAAAATTCACGCGCCGTTCCACCGTCACGCGTGAAAATGCAGGTGCCATTACCAAATTCATGCGAGTTGATCAGGGCCACTGCCGCTGCAAAATCAGGAACGCGCACGACCGCTAATACCGGGCCAAAGATTTCTTCCCGATAAATTTTCATGTCGGGCTTGACGTGGTCGAACAGGGTTCCGCCCAGGAAGAAGCCATTTTCACTGCCTGTTAACTTGAAATCGCGGCCATCGACTTTAAGATCCGCACCTTCACTCACGCCTGAATCGATATAGCCGATGATTTTGTCACGATGCAGGCCGGTAACAACCGGGCCCATTTCTGCAGCGAGGTTCATGCCATCCATAATTTTCAGGCTCTTGATCCGCGGGATCAGCTTTTCGACCAGCGCATCACCGGTAGCGCCGACTGCCACGGCGACAGAAATCGCCATACAACGTTCGCCTGCAGAGCCATATGCGGCACCCATGAGGGCATCGACAACCTGATCCAGATCGGCGTCCGGCATCACGACGGCATGGTTTTTGGCTCCGCCCAGCGCCTGTACCCGTTTGCCATTGGCTGCACCGGTGGCATAAATGTATTCCGCAATCGGGGTAGAACCGACGAAGCTGATTGCCGCAATATCGGGATGATGCAAGATCGCATCGACCACGACTTTATCGCCTTGAACGACATTAAAGACGCCGTCCGGCAAGCCGGCTTTTTTGAATAATCCGGCGATGAATAAGCTGGCGGAAGGATCGCGCTCTGACGGCTTCAGAATGAAGGTATTGCCGCAGGCAATGGCAACGGGGAACATCCACATCGGCACCATAACTGGGAAATTAAACGGAGTAATACCGGCGCAAACGCCTAGCGCCTGGCGCAGGGAAAAGGCATCAATGCCGGTTGCTACCTGAGCCGTGTAATCACTTTTCAGTAATTGCGGTATGCCACAGGCAAATTCGACGACTTCAATCCCGCGCTGGACCTCACCTTGCGCATCGGTAAATACTTTGCCATGTTCTGCCGTGATCAGGGCAGCGAGTTCGTCACTGTGTTGATCCAGCAGCGTTTTAAAATTAAACATGATGCGCGCTCTGCGCATCGGTGATACTTCAGACCAGGTCTGAAAGGCCGCTTTGGCCGCTTCTACCGCGCTGTTAAGCTCTGCCGCATCACCAAGCGCAACACGCTTGCTGACTTGCCCCGTCGATGGGTTGTACACGTCAGAAAAACGTCCGGTTGTCGATGTCACGCTGGCCCCGCCAATATAATGGTGGATATCGCCTTGCTGCCCGGTTAAATTTTCGGTCGTAGTCATATTGCTAGTCTCCTCTGAGTGAAGTTATAAATACTGTCTTACGGTGAATCTATTGAGATACACGATCTGCTTTTCTGTTATTTCAGCAACGCATTTGTGTTGCTGCTGAAGGCCTGACTTACTACTTACTTGCTTGGCTGATATCTGAGGTCCGGCATGCTGATGCCCATGGTGTGATTGAATGCTCTTTCTTTGTATCTGGGCTAGGGAAACAATCTGAAGAAATGCTGATGCCATCACAAAATTCAGTATTTACCAACGGGTAAATAATATACTATGATGACGTGTGCGGCAAATGATTCGTCAAAAAATGCCTATTTGAGAGTGAACGTCTAGCGCTGGCTCAGGCTGCTTGGATAAGTAGGCAAAACAAGCAAGAAAAATAATTACTTAAGCATGCTGCGGGGGAAAGAAGGAATAAAAATTCGCACCTGCTAATTGGCTGACCAGCAAGGTGAGAATACCGTTAAAGGGGGAAATGAGCTTATGCGTAGTAATGATATTGAGGTCATTGATGCGTTTCTTGGTTGGGCCGACGAAGGATTTGCGTCGGTAATGGTGACGGTGTTGTCGACTTTTGGCGCTAGCCCTCGTCCATCTGGTTCTATGGCGGTGATTCGGGAAGATGGTTTGATTATCGGATCGGTATCTGGTGGCTGCGTCGAGGATGATTTGGTGGAAGAAATTAAAGCCCGTTTTGCTCGTCTTGCCGTCTATCCCGGACAGAGCCCGGGCGGGGTTGACATCCGTATTTTTGGTGAGGGTGGCGACGAGCAGTCGCGCTATCGTTTGCCCTGTAATAACAGCTTGCGCGTGGCGCTGGAATGGTCGTGTGATATTCCATTGCTGTTACAGGCACGCAGGGCACTGGAACAATCGCAGACGGTCAGGCGTCGGGTGAGCTTTGCTACCGGCGCGGTACAGCTATCGGATAGCCAGTCGATGCAGGTTTTTCTGGAAGACGAGCAGGGGTTCGAGGTGAGTCTGGGGCCGCATTACCGGGCCTTGCTGATCGGTGCAACAGAGTTGGGGCGTTATGTGGCGGCGATTTTGATGACGCTCGATTTTGCCGTGGAGGTCTGTGATCCGCGTGAGGAATATGCCGATGCCTGGACGGTAGCGGGCGTACCCTTAAGCCGCAGCATGCCCGATGACTGGGTCAGCGAGCAGCGGCCAGATGGCCGTACCGCAGTGCTGGCCATGGCACATGATCCTAAGCTTGATGATCTGGCTTTGATGGAAGCGCTGAAAACCAGGGCTTTTTATGTCGGTGCGATCGGCTCTTGCGCCACCACCGCGCGGCGCAAAGAACGGCTGATGTTATTTGGCGTGACAGCAGATGAGGTGATGCGCCTGCATGGGCCGATAGGCTTATCGATAGGCTCGAAAACCCCGGCAGAGATCGCCGTATCTGTCGCTGCAGACCTGATCAGCAGCTTGCGCCAGAGTTCGTGAAATGCGTATTTGCTGGCCGAGATCAAGACCTTCTGTTTTGTCGAGCCCTACGCTTATGTTGTCGTTTTTTTAACTAAAGGGACCATTGCTATGACGATTAGTAAACTTGACCATTATTCAGTTCGTACCGACAACTTGGCGCGCGCTGTGGCTTTTTATGAAAACGTGCTGGGTTTTCGCACCGGACCGCGGCCGCCTTTTCAATTTCCCGGATCATGGCTCTACCACACCGACCACGCGGGTAGCATTATCGGCAGCAGTGTCGTGCATCTGATCGGCATTGATCCGCATGACAGTGCCGGATTGACGGATTATCTGGGCGATAAACCTCATTCTGTGCAAGCGGGCGCTGGCGCGCTGGATCATATTGCCTTCGTGGCGAGCGACATCCATGTGCTTTACGCCAGGCTCACTGCACACCAAATTGGTTTTCGTGAGCGTAAGGTGCCCGATATGGCGCTACACCAGATATTTATTGACGACCCTGACGGGGTGACGATAGAACTTAATTACTCAGGGCAAGAAGATATTGCAGCAGGAAAACAACACATGCAGCCCGCTGTTGCCTGAGTTGTCTTAGTTTGCGGCGTCACTGAATAAATCGGCGGCCGAGACGATGAATGAACGGACCCGGTCTCTGACTATCTGATTAATATCCACCGGCCCCGTCTGGTTATAGATCCACTGACGTATACCGATATAAAAGATGCCGCCGTGCAGACCCCACATCAGCTCATTTTCGCGCTCGCTGGTGTTGGTGGTGGCGGCTAGCCCGAGATGGCGGCGGGTTTCACGCAAGATGCGCGGGAACAGCTTTTCATTCAACAGCCCCAGATATTGACTTGGAATGGAGCCGTCGCTGAGCCCGGAAAAAATAAAAATACGTACCCATTCCGGGGTCAGGATGGTGGCGGCGTAATCCTGATAAAACTGGCTTAGTTTTGCCTCCAGCCCGGTTGACTGGTCGTCCAGCCAGACCTCCCATTGTGGCTTCCAGCGGCCCAGATACACTTCTTGATAAACCCGCTCAATTAAGGCTTGCTTGGTGGGGAAGTAGTGATACAGCAAAGGGTGAGTAATGCCAATTTCCTTGGCCAGATCACGCGTTTGTCCATCTAAGCCCCGCTCAGAAAAAAATTTGATGGCGCCGTTGAGTATTTGTTGTTCCCGTTCGGCAGTGCTCAGCCGTTGCCGAACTTTTGCCGGCTTGACTAAGGGAGTGGCAATGCTGGGAGCGTTTTTTTTTATTCTGGGTGGCATAGAAGTATCGGTGGTGTCCGTCAGGAAAGTAAGGAGTCACTGTCGTAGTGATGAAGACGGATCTTCATAGAGCGAAGAGTTAGCTAAGGCAGACATCTTACCTTGGCTTTTGATGTTTGAAAGCGGAAGTCGGAAATATTTGACATTATTTACCATTCGGTAAATAATGAAAGCTAAGCGTGAACTATATATTTAGCCATAGCAATACCCGATGAAAAGTCTGTCCTAAGAAGAGGAAAAGATCATGGAATTACATGGAGAGCAAATTATTCGGGCGACCCGGCAACAAGTCTGGGATGCCATTAACGACCCGACGATTTTGTCGCGCTGTATCCCCGGTTGCGAGGAAGTAACAAAAGTCTCCGACACCGAGACGCATACACGGGTAGCTATCAAAATCGGTCCGGTCAGGGCACGCTTCGCCGGTAAAATTTTCATGAGCGAAGTGCTCCAAGCATCTGCCTGCACACTGACTTTTGAAGGCTCCGGCGGTGCCGCAGGCTTTGCCAAAGGGCGCTCCGCCGTCACGCTGACAGACCAAGGGCAGGGAACCAAACTGAGCTATTCGGTAGAGGCATCTGTTGGCGGTAAGTTAGGCCAGATCGGTGGCCGACTGATCGATTCCTCCGCCAAAAAAATGGCCGATGAATTTTTTGCTGCCTTTGACAGCGTGTTAACGAGTGCCGACGCCGGCGCAGGTGCCGGCGCTACGCCGGATCTCAGCGCTTCCTCCCCCTCAAATACGGCGCAGACGGTGACTGTTTATCCGATTTCTGCCGGGCCGAATGTGTCAGGCGGCCATGCCGGCAATCAGCCTTTTTCTGGCGGATTCAAGCCGGAACTGTATCGGGCGTTCTGGTTTAGCTTTGGTGCCGCATTTGCCTTGCTAATTAGCCGCTGGCTGCATTAAGCGCGCACACCGTATGCGTACACGACATTTACCGGACGAGCGCCTTTAGGAGCCGATGTGAAAGCCCCCTCATTTGATTACCTGAAACCGACCTCGCTCAACGAGGTATTTTCCTTGCTAGAACAATACGGTGACAACGCCAGAATTATCGCGGGTGGGCAAACCTTGCTCGCCACCTTAAACATGCGCTTGTCCGAGCCGCAATTGCTGATCGATCTTAACGGCGTGCGTGGGCTGAGCGGTATTTCTCTGCAACACCACGGTATCCGCATCGGTGCCATGACGCGCCATAGCGAGATGGAGGAATCGATGCTGCTGGCGACCCATATGCCTTTGTTGGCCATGACCGCACCGCATGTCGCACACAAGGCCATTCGCAATAAAGGAACACTGGGCGGCTCTATTGCCTTTGCCGACCCCGCTGCTGAATGGCCTTGTTGTGCCGTGGCATTGGATGCCACGATCGTGATCGCCAGTCAGCGCGGCCTCAGGCGGGTGGCGGCAGGAGACTTTTTTCAGGAGCTGTACACGACAGACCTGGCCTCTGATGAAATTATTGTTGCCTGCGAATTTCCCTTGCAATCCAGCGCCACGCGCTGTGCGTTTGATGAGCTAGCCCGCCGGCATGGAGATTATGCGATTGTTGGTTTAGCCGCCGTTGCCGAGGTTAATGATAAAACCCTCAGTCAGTTGCGGCTGGTTTTTTTAGGCACCGGCAATATACCGGTGCGCGCCCGCGCTGCCGAGTCTGTGCTGGAAGGGCAGCAGCTAACGCCGGATATTCTGGCAAAGGCCAAGTTGGCGCTAGAGACAGAATTAGCCCCCGCTGCCGATTTATATAACTCGGCAAAAATGAAACTGCATCTGGCCACGGTCTTGCTGACGCGCCTGCTACACCAGCTAACGACATAAGCGTTTGCCGGACTTTTTGAAAAATTGAGAGAAGCATATGGCTGAACCTATCCAAGTCACTATCTGTGTCAACGGCGTCGACCAGACCAGGAGCGTAGAACCGCGCACGCATCTGATTGATTTTCTGCGCGACGGTCTGGGCCTTAAGAGTGCCCGCGTCGGTTGTGAGCATGGCGTCTGCGGCGCCTGTACGTTGCGTTTTGATGGCGATATTGTGCGCGGATGTCTGGTTCTGGCGGTACAGGCAGATGGCCAGGAAGTGGAAACCATTGATGGTGCAAGTGACCGCGGCGATTTGCTCGATCTGCAAGCGGCTTTTCATGCCCACAATGCTCTGCAGTGCGGATTTTGTACCGCCGGCATGTTACTGACCGCGTCATCGCTACTGTCAGAAAAACCCGACGCCACGCGCGAAGAAGTGCGCGAATACATGTCCGGTAACTATTGCCGCTGTACCGGCTACCAATCAATTATCGACGCGGTATGTGAAGTTCAGAACCAGCGTCGCCAGAGCGCCTCAGCACAATAATTACCGGGAGATAAAAATGAGCGTTGTTGCAGACCAGGGCGTGCCGCAGAGTGCACATGATCCGCTGACCACGGCTGGTTATATCGGAGCCAGAGTCTCCCGCCCGAACGCCAGGCGGCATCTGGAAGGACGTGGCACCTATGTCGACGATGTGGTACTGGCCAGAATGGCTCATGTGGTCTACCTGCGCAGTCCGATAGCACATGCACGGATCGGGCATATTGAGGCGGAAACCGCACGTAGCATGCCCGGCGTGATCGCGATTATTGACGGTAAGACAATTGCTGAAATCTGTAGCCCGTGGGTGGGAACCCTGGCGCATTTGTCCGGCATGAAATCGGCGGCGCAGTATCCGCTTGCGTTGGAGCGGGTGTGCTGGCAGGGCGAACCGGTGTTGGCCATCGTGGCAGAGTCGCGCCAGCAGGCCGAAGATGCGCTGCAAATGATCGTTGTCGACTGGCAGGAATTGCCGGTGGTGGCGCATATGGAAACGGCCTTAGATCCCGCTACGCCGGTCATTCATCCCGAGCTGGGGGATAATTTATGTTTTTCCAAAACCATCGATACCGGCGGCGTGGACGAGGTCTTTGCCAGTGCGGCACTGGTGGTCGAAGAAACCTACCGGTTTGGTCGCCATACCGGGGTGACGATGGAAACCCGTTCCGTCCTGGCAGATTACCATCCGGCGGAGAAAAAACTCACGGTATATCAGTCGCATCAGGCGCCGCATATGATGCAGGATTTGTATGCCCGTCATTTTTCTCTCCCTGAAAGTGCGGTGCGGGTGGTCTGTAAAGATGTGGGTGGGTCGTTCGGTATCAAGGTGCACTCGTATCCGGATGATTTTGCCACCGTCGCCCTGTCTATTCTCCTGAAACGGCCGGTCAAGTTTGTCGCCGACCGGCTAGAGTCGTTTGTCAGCGACATTCACGCCCGCGAGCATTTGGTCAAGGCGCGATTGGCGCTGAAAGCGGACGGTGAAATTCTCGCATTTGAGATTGATGATCTGACCGGGGTGGGGCCGTATTCGGTGTATCCACGTACCAGTGCCATTGAAGGTAACCAGGTACTGAACATTACCGGTGGCCCGTATAAACACAAGCATTACCGTGGCCACCTTAAAGTGGTGATGCAAAACAAGGCACCGACCAGCCAGTACCGCGGCGTCGGCCATCCGATAGCGTGTGCCGTGACTGAGGGTATCGTGGAGCTGGCGGCGCATCAGCTGGGTATCGATACATTACAAATGCGTAAGATGAATGTCATGCCGGATGATGCCTATCCATGTACCGGTGCCTCTGGCATTCAGCTGGAAAAACTCTCGCATCAGCAATGCCTGGCGCAGCTTGAACAGATGATGGATTACCCAGCCTTGCGGCGCGAGCAGGAGACACTGCGTAAGCAGGGTATTTATCGCGGCATTGGCCTGGCAGTTCTGGTCGAACTGACTAATCCCGGTGCCGCATTTTATGGTGTCGGCGGGGCGCGTATTTCGGCCCAGGACGGTGCCACCATCAGGCTAGACCCGAGCGGAGTCGTGACCTGCCTGGTAGGCGTTGGCGAACAAGGCCAGGGTACCGAGACGATTTTTGCGCAAATTACCGCCGATGCGGTCGGAGTGCCGATGGAGAGCGTGAAGGTGATTACCGGCGACACCGATGTGACCCCTTACGGTGGCGGTACCTGGGCCTCGCGCGGCGCCGGTATCGGTGGTGAAGCGGTGTTGCAGGCGGGGCGTGCGCTGCGGGAAAATTTGCGCAAGCTGGCCGCGGTTGTGTTGCAGAGAAATATACTAGAACTTGATATTCGCGATGGACAAGTGATCGATGTTGCCAGCGGAGAGATGTTGCTGGCCTTGGCAGAACTGGGGCGTATCGCTTATTTTCGTCCCGATACCTTGCCTGCCGGAACCCTGCCAGAGCTGGTAGTTACGCGCCATTATGCGCAGCGCGAGTTTCCGTTTGTCTTTACCAATGGCGTGCAGGCCTCTTATGTCGAAGTCGATATCGAGACCGGTTTTGTCAAGTTACTCAAGCACTGGGCAGTTGAGGATTGCGGCCGTATTCTGAATCCTTTGCTGGTCGATGAGCAAATGCGCGGTGCGATTGTGCAAGGCATAGGTGGTGCCCTATTTGAAGAATGTCTGTATGACGATAGTTGCCTGTTGCGTAACGGCAGCATGGCCGATTATCTGGTGCCGATGGCGTCTGAAATGCCTGACATCGACATCGGCCACGTCGAAACGCCGACAATGACTTCGGCACTGGGCGCGAAAGGCGCTGGTGAGGCCGGTACTGCCGGCGCCCCGGCGGCAGTCATGAATGCGATTAACGACGCCTTGCTTCCGTTTAAGGCGCGCGTCACGGCGCAGCCGATTACCCCGGAAAAAATTCTCCGGGCGATCGCGGCGATATAAATGTCTAAGCACTTAAGCACCGACAGGCGCATACCGATCATCCGTAACTGCCCCGGAATGGCCGGGCCAAAATACCTAACGTTATGCATAACGTTATGCATAACGTAACGCTTAACAACTTTTATACCAGGAGAAGATCATGCCTTTGGTCAAAATTAATTTGCACGCCGGTAAGGATGGCGTATTTCATCGTCAGCTAAGTGATGCCATTCATAACGCGATGGTGGCCACCATTGGTGTGCCTGTGGCCGATAAGTTTCAGATCGTGACTGAGCATCGCGCCGGAGAGCTAGTGTTCCCAGCGGAATACCTGGGCATTTCGCATGACACTGACATCATTTTTATCCAGATATTTCTCAATGCCGGGCGTAGTGTGGAATTGAAACAGGCCTTGTATCGCAGTATCACCTCAGGCATTGCTGATGCAGTCGGCTTTGACCCGAAAGACCTGATCATTAATCTGGTTGAAGTACACAAGGAAGACTGGTCCTTCGGGAACGGGGTCGCCCAGTACGTACCAGTGGCATAGCGCTAAAGCATATAGTTGTCAGAGCGGCTGAAAAGTAAGTCCGCCTTTCAACCTGAAAAAAAAGCAGGCCTCTCGGACACGAGAGGCCTGCTTTTTCACAGTTCAGCCAGATTTAATTCCGCGTTTTACACTGAGCAATAGCGCTCTTGTATTTCAGCGTCGTTCAACAAGTCTTGCGCAGCAGCACCATGCACAATTTCACCCTGGTCCATGATATAGGCGCGGTCCGAGATGCTTAAGGCATGCTCTACGCTTTGCTCCACCAGCAAAATAGTCACGCCCTTGTTTTTGAGTGAAGCAAAGTAGTCAAACATTTCATCGACCAGCTTGGGCATGATGCCTTCACTGGGTTCATCAAGCATGATCATCTTTGGTTTGGCCGCCATGGCGCGGGCGATCGCCAGCATCTGCTGCTCGCCCCCGGACATCGTCACGGCCTCTTGTGTCAGACGTTCTTTTAAGCGGGGAAATGTTTCGGCAATTTCCTCGACAATGTCTTTGGTGCGCTTGCGACCATCAGGCGAGGCCATGACACCGAGTTCAATGTTTTCCATGACGCTTAATCCCGGGACGATACGGCGTTCTTCAAAAACAAACGCCAGTCCATGATGAAAACGTTCGTGGGCCGGTATGTTCAGTAAGTCTTTTCCGTCAAACCGGACACGACCTTCGGTGCGGCTTAATAAACCCATGATGCTTTTCATCGATGTGGTTTTTCCTGCGCCGTTGCGGCCGATGAGCGACACCACTTCACCGGGCATGACGTGAAAATCCACCCCCTGAAGAATATGACTGCGGCCATACCAGGCATGGAGTTTTTCAACAGATAAAAGAGGCTGCTGTGCCATCAATGATTCCCCTTGCCAAGATAAACGCGTTTAACTTCTTCATTCGAGCGAATGTCATCCGGTGTTCCCTGCACCAGTAACTGGCCCTGATGCAGCACGATGATGCTGTCGCTGACACCCATGATCAATTTCATTTTGTGCTCCACCAGTCCAATCGTGCGATGTTCCAGCAGTTTTAAGATCAGGTTCATGATGACCCTTGTCTCTTCCGGGCTCATACCGGCAGTGGGCTCGTCGAGTAGCAGAAGTTTGGGATTGCAGGCAAGCGCCACGGCAATTTCCAGACTGCGTTGTTCGCCATGTGCCAGCGTATCTGCGCGGTGATCGCGGCGATCTTGCAAACCCACCAGTTCGAGTAAGGCTTCAGCTTGCTCTACCCATTCCGTATGTGTGCTGCGCGGGCTCCACAAGTCGTAAGTGCTGTGCAGGGACTGCACCGCGACACGTACGTTTTCCAGTGCCGACAGGGCGGGAAATAAATTGGTGATCTGAAATGATTTTGAGATACCGACTTTGGCAAATTCATGTTGTTTCAGACCGACAATATTTTTGCCGCCGAATAAAATTTCACCGGACGTCGGCGTAAAGCTGCCTGAGATCATGTTGAAAAAGGTAGATTTTCCGGCGCCATTGGGACCAATGATCGCCGTCAGTTTTCCGGGTAAGAAATCCACGCTGACATCTTTGTTGGCAGTAAATCCGCCGAATTTTTTCGTGATGTTACGTGTGCTAAGTATCGGTGTGTCGTTCATTTTTTATACCTCCCTAACAGCGTGCCCCAAATACCTTTCGGGAAAAAAAGTACAAGAATAATAAAGATCATGCCGACGATCAGTTGCCAGCGTTCGGTGACGCCGGTGACGATATGCTCTATCCCCAGAAACATGCCGGCGCCGAGGAAGGGACCAAAGAAGGTACCCATGCCGCCGAGTAAGGTCATCATCATGACCTGGCCTGAGGTATGGTACGACAGGCTATCAATCGACACCGTGGACAGATTGATCGCATTAAGTGCACCGGCCAGACCGCAGATCATGCCGGAAATCACCAATGCCAGAAGGCGTGTGCGTTCGATGTTGATTCCACAGGCACGTGCCCGGCTCTCGTTTTCGCGCAAGGCTTCCAGTACCGAACCGAAAGGGGAGTTCAGTATCCGGGCGATGAGGATAATCGCCACCGATACAAAACTCAGCATGAAGTAATATTTCACCAGAGGATTGAGCAGATTCATCTGCATAAACCCGAGATCGATCGTATTGAGATTGACGCCGCGTAAGCCGTTGTCTCCGCCGGTGAGGCTGTTTGCATGGAAAAACAGGAAGTAGACGCACTGCGCCAATGCCAGTGTGACCATGGCAAAATAAATGCCGCGGGTACGCATGGCTAATAGACCCATCAGCAGTGCAATCAGGCCGGCGAGCAAGATGCCGAAACCGATCGCCAGCGGCCAGGCGATGCTGTACTGTGAAATCAGAATGCCGCAACCGTAAGCCCCGCCGCCAAAGAACGCGGCGTGACCAAAAGAGAGTTTTCCGGCATAGCCAAACGTCAGGTTATAACCCGCCGCAAATAAGCCGAACAACAAAATGTTGATGGCCAGTGAATGAAATGGAAAGACCAGCGGAAAGACTGCCAGCACGGCAATCACAGCTGCAGCAGGATAGCGCGCAAGCAATGCCATCCATTGTTGTTGAGATGATTTTATCGTATTCATAATGGGCTCAGTTCATCAGACCTTTGCGGCCGAATAAACCGTTTGGCTTAAATATCAGCGTAATCGCCATCAAGGCGAACATGGAAAATTCTGCCAGTTCAGGTTGGAACAAGGTGGTAAAACTCACGACGACACCGACCAGAAGACCGGCTGCAATCGCGCCACCGAGCGAACCCATGCCACCGACAACGGTGATCACAAAGGCTTCGATCAGGACCGGCACCCCCATTTCCGGAGAGACTCCGCGCATCGGCGCTGCCAGCAAGCCGGCCAATCCTGCGATCGCGGTACCGATACCGAAAATGGCTAACCAGACATTGGAAACATTGATCCCCAGAACTCGCAATACCAAGGGGTCACGGGCTCCGGCACGCACAATCAGACCGAAGCGGGTTTTTTCGATAAATAGCCATAGCGCCAGTAACACTACGGTCGTAACGGCGATCAGAAACAGGCGGTACAGCGGGAACATGCCGATACCGATATCGACCGCGCCTTGTAATAATTCGGGGGTGTCAAACTGTTCGCCTTGCACGCCGAACATCATGCGGATCAGATCCATCATGACGTAAGCCAGACCGAAGGTGAGCAATAAAGGGTAATCAATACCGCGACCATACAGCGGGCGTATCAGGAAGCGTTCCACCAGCATGCCGATACTGCCGGTAATAAGCGGGACTGCAACCATACAAATCCAGAAATTGCCGGTTTTGGCAAAAACGAAAACACCCACGTAAGCGCCCACCATGAAGAAGGCACCATGGGCAAAATTGACGATAGTGAGAAGGCCAAACACCAGTGACAAGCCAACCCCGACCAAGACGTAGATTGAGCCGAGGGCGAGGCCGGTCACTAGCTGCTGCGCAATAAGATTAAGTGATAGTTCCATAGGTAAACCGATATATTTGTGCCGAATCGACGCGCCAATACAGAATCAGAGCGCATGCTCCGGTTCTGCAATTGACATGGGTATTACGCTTTATGACCGAGTTCACTGCACGAGCGCAGCTTGCTTTCGTCAAAATTTTCGATGGCCAGAATTTTGAAGATATCCTGGTCGTTGGCGGCCGCTGCACGGTCTTTGGATTCGACAATCAAGACCGATTGTACGGCCTGGTGATCACATGCACGGAAGGCGACATTACCCTTGTAGACATCGCCTTTCATGGCTCTTAACGCGGTCACGACTTTTTCTGTGTCGGTAGTGCCGGCTGCTTTTGCGGCAGCCAGTACGTTACGCACGCCGGCATATCCCAGTCCGGCATAGTCGGTAGGATAAAGTCCCTTGTGCAAGGCTTTAAAGGCATCATTGAAACGTTTAGAGGAGGGCAGGTTTGCCTCCATGCCCCAGTAGTAGCCAGTGCCGCCGATAATGCCTTCGTAGGCTTTGTGTCCGTCTACCGTGCGGCCATTGTGCATTAACAACGGGGCAATGATTTTGATTTGTTTTTTGATGCCAAAGTCATTGGCTTGCTTAAACGCGATTTGCTGGTCACGACCGAAATTGCAGACCACTAAGACATCGGGTTTGAGCGCCAGAATGCGCGGGAAGTAACTAGAGAAATCGGTGGTTCCGAGCGGATGACGGATATCTGCCAACACTTCCATACCAAGCGCTTTTCCTGCACTTTGAAAGCCCCGTGCCATTTCATGGCCATACGCGTAATCGGCGGTCAGAAA
>JBBQNW010000017.1:0-22881 GCA_038330335.1 Burkholderiales bacterium
GGTCGGCGGCATCCGCCCGATACCGGTCGATGTCAGAATTATCAGCGCCACCCATTGCGACCTGGAAGCGCGCATCCGCGAAGGACGGTTTCGCCCGGATTTATATTATCGGCTGGCAGTATTGCGCCTGCAGTTACCGCCCTTGCGGGACAGGCCAGATGATCTGGTGCCCTTGGCCGAATGGTGTTTAAAACATGCATTGGCATCTATGGGTGCGCGCCCGCACCCGAATCTGCATGCCGAAGTGCTAGCCTGCGCGGACTTACACAGTCAATACCACTGGCCCGGCAACGTGCGCGAAATGCGCAATATGATGGAAAGGCTGGCACTGTTTCTGGCGGCAGAACCTTTGCAAGCGCTGACCCCCGGTTTCATCTCAAAAATTACGCCGGAAATGCTGACGACTTGTAGTGCTGACGCTGTCGCACCGAGCGCGTCAGCAATCGAAGAGGAATCACTGGCGCAATTAATGCAGAAATTTGACCAGAACCGGGCCGCGGTCGCAGCTCATTTAGGCATTAGCAGAACCACCTTATGGCGTCGCTTGCGTGCCCCGAAAACAAGCTGAAACATCGCGCTTGCTTGGGGTAAAATAACGCCACTTCAGACCAAATCAAATCGGGAACAATTTAATTTATAAATTGCATCCTGATCAGGTGCAAATTAATCCTTAATATTCAATATTTACTGTCTAGAGTTTGGAAAAACAATGAGTGCAGACAACATTACAAAAAAACTACTGATTGTTGATGATAGTAAAGTATCAAGAATGGTCATCCGCGCCCACATCCTCGCCAAAAATCCAGACTGGCAGATTATCGAAGCAGCCAGCGGTAACGAAGCCGTAGAGCTGGTCGACCGCGACACCCCGGATTACTGCACGATGGATATCAATATGCCAGGCATACTCGGCACCGTTGCAACCGAGCAGATTTTGGCGAAACATCCGGCGATCCGGATTGTAATTTTTTCTGCCAATATTCAGGAAACATTTCAAACACGAGCCAACACCATAGGCGCGGTATTTGTGGCAAAGCCTGTCACCGAAAAATCGATTGCGTTAGCGCTAGAACATTTTGCAGGCTAATCGTGGACACACTCACAGAACTCCATCTCGACGCATTAACCGAAGTATTTAATGTCGGTGCCGGCAGGGCTGCAGCCAGCCTTAGTGAGATCGTCGGTGACGAAGTCAAACTCTCGGTGCCGTCGATAGAAATAAAAAAAACATCAGAATCAGACGCCTCGATTATTACCTTAAACAGTGCCAAGTTTGGTGCGGTGAGCCAGCAATTTTCCGGCCCTTTCGATGCAGAAGCCGTACTCTTATTTACCGAAGATCATGCCCTCGAAATAGTGCGGGACATGATGGGCTCGCAAATGAGCATCGAGGAACTGGCAGAATTTGAGCAAGAGGCGATGTGCGAGTTAGGCAACATCATCCTCAATGCCTGCTTGTCTGCCATGGCCGACATGTTACAAATATCATTAGATAGTTCGCTTCCCAGTTATAAAATTGCCACCAGTGAAGAAATATTCAGGGGTATCAGCAACACCACCGATCACCCCTACATTCTGGTCTTGCATATTGACCTGACCATAGAAAAACGACATTCGCAAGGGCACCTGATTTTCCTGCTCAGTTCAATGTCTCTACGCAATCTGGTAACCCAGATCGATCGTTTTTTAGGATGTATAGAATGACCGCAGTGCCGCAGGCAAACCAGGCGATGCCATTTAGTCTTGATGGCATCGTCAACACCATCAATCTCGGCATTATCATTATTGATGCGGACGAAAATATTTTGCTGTGGAACGACTGGGTCGCCCGGCATAGTGGCGTCGTCGCCGGCACCGCGCTCGGACAACAGCTTAGCGGCGCGTTCAAAGAGACGATCAGCCCTGCTTTTTTGTCGGCCGTCAGAAACACCCTGCGCTATGGCCTTCCGGTGGTATTGTCAAATGCCTTACACCGCACACCGTTACCGCTATACCAAGGCAACAACGCACAGCTGGAAATGGTTCGCATGCACCAGGCGGTCACACTGACTGCCATCACCAATACCGATACAACACGCTCCTGCCTGATCCAGATTAGCGACTCCAGCAACTCGATCAAGCGTGAAAAAATGTTGCGTTCGTATTCAGAAATACTGAAAAAAGAAGCGACCACGGACAGCCTGACGGGCTTGTATAACCGACGTTTTTTTGATGAGCACTATAAAATTGCACTGGGCCAGTCATCGCGTCAAAAGTTGCCCTTGTCGGTATTCATGCTGGATATCGACTTCTTTAAAGACTACAACGATTTTTACGGCCATCCGGCGGGCGACCGCACCCTGATCAAGGTCGCTGGTGCATTAAAAGCCCAACTCTCAAGAGCATCGGATGTCGTCGCCCGTTACGGTGGCGAAGAGTTTATTCTGATGCTTCCCACCATGCAGGAAGAAAAAGCGATCGAGTTCGGAGAGCGGCTACGGCTCGCGATATGGAATATGGCCATACCGCATTTACGCTCAAAAATTTGCCAGCAAATTAGCGTCAGTATCGGCATCAGCACTTACCCGCAAGACAGCAACGACGATATCTCAGCGCTGATCCAGGCGGCCGACACGGCGCTGTACAAAGCCAAACAACTAGGTCGTAACCAGGTGTTTTTTCTTCCCCTAAGTACGTTCGTGGCACGCGACGTGCATGATATGCAGGCTGATAGCAAATCGGAAAAACATGCGTGCTGACACCGGTCTCGATCGCTACCCGCCAGCACACCCGGGGGAAAGCCTTATTTTTGCGGCCGGCTGATTGGGTACTTGACTGTAAAATACGCCCCGGCACGCATTCACCGGCCTTGTCAGATGATGCACTTCTGAGCACACAGCGCTGAACGTTGAACGCCCATGTGCCATTTTCATCACGAAGTGGTTTATTTACCCCTATTGTTAACCTAGTACCAGGAGTTACCGGATGTTTTTTTCGACTACGCGTCGCCGCTTTCACAGCGCCATTGCCGCCGCCCTTTTTGCCACTGTTGCCAGCACAGGTGTCAGCCAGGCACAGCAAGTGCTGCGCGTTTCCGCGATTCCGGATGAGGCGCCGACCGAACTACAGCGTAAATTTAAGCCGCTGGGCAGCTATCTGGAAAAAAAACTGGGCATGAAAGTTGAATTCACACCAGTAACCGATTACGCCGCGTCGGTCGAGGGTCTGGTCAATCACAAGCTCGACATGGTCTGGTTTGGCGGCTTCACTTTTGTCCAGGCCAAAGTGCGCAGTAAAGATCAGGTGATCCCGCTGGTACAGCGGGAAGAAGATGAAAAATTCAAATCAGTCTTTATCACCACCAAAGCCGACATCAATAAACTCGACGATCTGAAGGGTAAAACATTTACCTTCGGCTCTGAATCATCGACCTCCGGCCATCTGATGCCACGCTCGTTTTTACTCGGTGCCAAAGTCAATCCAGACACGGATATGAAGCGCATTGCCTTCTCCGGCGCGCATGATGCGACCGTGGCGGCAGTGGCCGGCGGCAAGGTCGATGCCGGTGCCTTAAATATCTCGGTCTGGGAAAAGCTGGTAGCGCAAAACAAGGTTGATACCAAACAGGTACGCGTGTTTTACACCACCCCGGGCTACTTTGATTACAACTGGTCAGTCCGTGCCGATATGCCTGCGGACTTGCGCAAAAAGATCAGCAATGCCTTCCTGGCGCTAGACCCAAGCAAGCCGGAAGACAAAGAAATTTTGGATCTGCAACGTGCCAGCCGCTTCCTTCCTACCAAGGCCGACAATTACAAAGCGATTGAAGCTGCCGCCCACAATGCCGGTTTGCTGAAGTAATGTTGTTATCCTCTTTGAATTGGTATTGACGTCTACTATGCTGCAACTACGAGGCGTGTCGGTGCGCCACCCCGCATCGGCGCGCCAGAAAATGGCCGCTCTTAGCGATCTGCATCTCACGATACAAGCGGGAGAACAAATCGCTATCATCGGCCCTTCCGGTGCCGGTAAAACTACGCTGCTGCACACGCTAGCCTGTGCTTACCGCCCGGAACAGGGCAGTTATACCCTGTTCGGTCAGGAACCCTGGGCCTTGTCGCAAAAACGGCGTCATGCACTACGCCACCGTTTATTTCTGGCACCCCAATCACCGCCGTTGCCGCCGCGCCAGCGTGTCGTGACGGCGGTGTTGGCTGGCCGTTTGCCGGGCTGGTCTTTGCTGCAGGCGGTGCGCAATCTGATGAAACCGGTCGATCCGGCCGCCGCCTTTGATGCTTTGGCGCGCTTTCATCTGCAGCATAAACTCTATGAACGCGTCGACCGTTTGTCTGGCGGCGAACGCCAACGCTGCGGTCTGGCGCGCTTGCTGTTATCAGATGCCGGATTATTATTGGTCGATGAACCCCTGTCGGCACTCGATCCGACCCTGGCGGTACAAACCCTGCAAAGCCTGCAGCAAGAGGCCGCACAGCGCAATGCCAGCCTGATTTGCAGCCTGCATCAGGTAGAGCTGGCGCGCGCCCATTTCAAACGGATTATCGGTTTGCGCGATGGCAAAATCGTGTTCGATACCGAACATGTCAGTGATGACATGATCGCCGCCTTGTATCGCAACGCACAAAGCGAGCTGAGCGCCCAGCACACCCCGATAGCCCTGCAAAGCGAGCTCTGCAGCACCACTGCGCCGGCTGACCCGCGCTGTTTTTAATGCAGATCGCTTGATGTCTTCCACCTCATTTAGACCGACCCGGCTAGTGTCAGCACGTCAGCAGGCGATGCACGATCCGGCTTGGCGCACACGCCTGACGACTGGCCTGCTTGCCCTGCTGTTACTCTGGCCGATACTGGTCGCCACTGAATTTACCCCCTGGCTGCTGGTGGATGCGCAAAGCCTGCGCGCCACTGCAGCTTTTCTGGCAGGGTTTTTCCCGCCGGCACACGAGCGGGAGTTTCTCCTGATCGTGCTGGAAGCCACCTGGCAAACCATCGCCATGGCCACGGCCGGACTGACCCTGGCATTTATCTTTGCGGTCCCGCTGACGCTGATCGTCAATGAGCATTTGTCGATCTCGCGGTTGGGCACAGGCCGCATGCGACTCGCTGCCGTGCTGGTACGCCAGACGGTGCGCTGGCTGCTGGTACTATTGCGCAGCGTGCCAGAACTGGTCTGGGCACTGTTATTGGTACGTATCGTCGGCCTTGGCCCCACCGCCGGCGTCCTGGCGATTGCCCTGACTTACTGCGGCATGCTGGGGAAGGTCTATGCCGAAATTTTAGAAGCCAGCGACAGCCACGCCACTAACATCTTGCTACAAAACGGCAGCAGCCGGCTGGCTGCTTTTTTTTACGGTGCCCTGCCAAATGCGGCAGCTGAACTCATGTCCTACACCATCTACCGTTGGGAATGCGCGATCCGCGGCTCGGTCGTGATGGGTTTTGTCGGTGCCGGCGGGCTGGGGCAACGGATGGATGAATCAATGAAAATGCTAGCTGGTGCCGAAGTCTCGACCATGCTGATGGTGTTCGTGCTGCTGGTTGCTGCCGCCGATATTGTCAGCAAACTGTTCCGAAAGAGCCTGGAATGACACCAGCGACTCCCCATCACAGCGCACCAATCCCGAAGCGAAGGGCAAGCTCAGACTTGCCGCCGGCACCCGCCGTCATCGGTGCGCCTATGGCGATCACACTCGCGCTGCTATTACTTTTAATTGTCGCCAGCTTCGCCAGCCTGAAACTGGAATGGGCAGCGCTATTCTCTGACGACTCGGTCAAGAGTTCATGGGAATTTTTGCACGGCTTTGCCCCGCCTGATCTGTCGCCAGCCTTATTAAAAAAAGTGTTTTTTGCCTCATTTGAAACCCTCGCCATGTCAGCCCTGGGCACCCTGATCGCCGCCAGCGCCGGGCTGTTATTGGCATTGCCGGCCAGCGGCCGCTTCGGCCAGCTGGCTAACAGTCTTACCCGTTTATTCTTAAATGTGGCACGCGCTATTCCCGAGCTGGTCTGGGCCTCTATCATGCTCATTGCCGCCGGTCTGGGGCCATTTGCCGGCACCATCGCCCTGGCGGCGCATACGACCGGCGTGCTCGGCCGCTTATTTGCCGACGCGCTGGAAAACGCGCCGTCGCACGCCGCCACAACCTTGCGCCTGAACGGTGCCAGCACTCTCAACGCCTTCCTGTATGCCACGCTGCCGCAAGCGCTGCCGCAAATGCTGTCCTACACCTTGTACCGCTGGGAAAACAATATCCGTGCCGCCGCCATTCTGGGCGTAGTCGGCGCCGGCGGGCTGGGGCAAATGCTGAAATATCACTTATCGCTGTTCCAGATGCAAACCGCCGCCAGCGTCATTATTGCCATGCTCTTGCTAGTGGCCATGGTCGATGCACTAAGCTTCGCGATACGCCGCTGGCTGGTGCATTAACGCTCGACAAGAACTTGCTGATGTTCGGCGGCGTACAGACCTGGTTTGCACGCCATGCGATAGTCTCTCGGCACCGGGGACAGCGGCACATACACGTGACACATACAGGCAGCAACGCGGTGGACTGACATCAATCACCCGGGCTTAGCCCATATTTTTTACATCAAGAACATCACGTACCTCAGGGGCCACATCATGAAACGAATTCGATTGAAGCATCAAAAAATTCTGTTACTAGCCAGCCTGGCGGCCGTAGTCGGGCTGACTGCCTGCGGATCGGAGCACGATGCGCCTTTGCCCACCGTCAATGCGGTGGACCTGGCCCGCTATCAGGGAAAATGGTTCGAAGTGGCCTTATTGCCGAATCGCTTTCAATCAATGTGCGTCGCCGATACACAAGCGGAATATCTGCCTGATGGCGAAAATATCAAAGTGATCAATCGCTGCCGCAAAGCCGATGGCGCGATCGAGCAGGCCACCGGTGTCGCCAAGATTGTTGAAGGCAGTAACAACAGCAAATTACGGGTAAGTTTCTTCCGCCCGTTTTATGGCAACTACTGGATACTGGCGCTGGACCCGGCATACCAATGGGTGTTGGTGGGTGAGCCGGGTAGAAAATACGGCTGGGTTTTGTCACGGACACCAGTACTAGCGCCGGCGGTATTGAATGCGGCATTAGATAAAGCGGCTAGCCTGGGCTATGACCGCGCGGCGTTTCAAATCAGCCCGCAAACCACACCACTGAAATAACGGCGCCGTCATCTGGAGGGAGCCCGGGGACGATTAATCGGCACCCCAGATCGCCAGTTAGTCAAAGAGTTGATTGAAGACGCCGTTGGCAGTGGTTGCAGGCGTGCACTTGCCTGTGAAACGTTGGAGCCAGCATTCGAACCTATCAACGCTGGACACGGGATAGCCATGCTACCGGTGGTGACAGGCGCAAGAATGCGAAGCGTGGCACACCCGCTAATAAGCTCAGCGAGGCCGAGCGTGAGAGGATCATCAAGGTAGCCAATAGTGCTGAGTTTGCCAGCCTACCGCCTAGTCAAATTGTTCCGGCACTGGCCGACCGACAGCAATACCTAGGCTCAGAATCGAGCTTCTATAGTGTACTGAGAGCGGCAGCACAACAGCATCACAGAGGACGCGCTAAAAAACCTGTGGGCAGGAAAGTGACGACGCACTGTGCGACGCAACCCAACCGTTTATGGTCGTGGGATATCACCTGGCTGCCGTCCGCGGTAAAGGGGCAATATGATTACTGGTACATGATTCTCGACGTATTTAGCCGGAAGATAGTCGGGCATGAAGTGCAGCTTGCCGAGTCGGCCGAACTGGCAGCTCAAATGATGCACACGGCAAGTTTGGCAGAAGGGTTGGTGGTCGTAAAGTGGTACTCCATTCAGATAACGGCAGTTCGATGAAAGGTGCCACGATGCTCGCTACGCTGGAGCAATTAGGTGTCGCGGCGTCGTTTAGTCGACCGCCGGTGAGTAATGACAATGCCTATGCAGAATTGTTATTTCGCACCTGCAAATATCGACCGAACTATCCACGCCAACCGTTTGCTAGCATGGAAGAAGCGAGGATCTGGACTTTGCAATTCGTGCGTTGGTATAACCAGCAGCACAAGCACTCTGGACTGAAATTCGTTACGCCAAACGAGCGACACAATGGCACGCGCAAGCGATCCTGGAGCATCGTAAGCAAGTGTATCAGGCCGCCAAGGAACGCCATCCAGAGCGTTGGTCAGGCGCGACCAGAAACTGGGTACTAAACGATGAAGTCTGGCTTAATCCGGAAAGGATTCAAAAAGAAATAGTCAAGCATGCAGATTGAGGTGACGCGACATCTTTGTTGAGAACTACCGATTTCACGCTATTCAATGCCTGACGGCTTCGTCTGAAGTAAAAAAGTTGGTGTCCAGGCTAAGTATCATCGCAGCTTTGAGTACGAAGAAAATGCATACGTACAAATACAAGGATTTAAAATTTTCATTTTTTATTTAAAGAACATTCCTTCAAATGCAATAGGAAAAGCATTCCAACTTGTATTGCAAGCAACATTGGGATATTCAAAGTCAAAAGCAATTTTTCCAGAATCATCAACGCCAACCAATTTGGCTTTTGTATGATTGTAGGCCACAGCATAATTGATTAAATAGGACTGATTTTTCTCATAAACACTAGAGCAAATATCAGAATACACTTTTCTTTCATTTTCAAAAGTCCAAATTTGATCGGCTGTTTTTGAACTTTCATGAATAGCATATTTGGAAGCTGCACTAAAAGTTCTAGATTCACCTGGCGCTGTGTTAGCTGGATTATTCAGACTACCCAATCCATCATTAAACAACAATAAATTGCCGTCTGGGGAAATCGAAAGTGCATGCTGACCGATGGGCGGGATACCACTAGTCAAAGTTAAACTATGTGGTCTTAAGGATGGAAAATCAACGTACCAGTGTTTCATCGTATCACCTAACAACCATTTCAATTTACCGGTTTCGTAATCAATGCACATTACAAAATTTTCGCGGCTTGAAATTATCAGCGTATCGTCTATACGATTGTAAATCGCAGAATTCACATGAAACCAGTCGCTTCCGTCTCTAACGAAATTGGTCGGATCATCACCTCCTTTTGTCATAACGTCTTTGAGAATTTCGCCCAAATTCCACTCTTTTAAGATTTCACCTTTTTCATTGATTTCCACAAGCATGGATTCAAGAATCTTAATACCGTTTATGGTGCCATCCATTTCTGCAAGAAGACCCGTTTTGCCTAGATTTAATTCATGATGAAAATTTGTGTATTTATTCGAACTAGGGACAAGAACACTTGATGAGGAACCATCAAACTCAAGTATCGTCAAGGAAGTTGTATTTTTGGCGCCAATATAGAAAATGTTATTTGAATACACCGTTGTCGATGAGTATGAGCTGCCTGAACCAATCCAACGAATATTGCCATCTGTATCAACAACCACAGGCGTTGTTAGCGCACTTTTTATGGCGACAAAGTCAAATCCCAACTTGTCATCTGTTCTCGCTTGTTTAATATTAATCGCGGTATACACTTTCTCCGTTTCAACATAATCAATTGTTGACATCTCCAGTTTCTCTATGCGGGATGAGCCATCAATGAAATTAAGAACCAGAGTTATATTGTTTTTGTATCCTGCATACAGACCAAAAATCGGTAGAAGTATTTGTCGACTACTGGAATTATAAAAAGCTTTTTTATCCAGATACGACTTCTGATATTGAACTGACACTGGCTTTGAGAACGTACCCGATTTAGGGGATATCGTAAACGACACATTTACTAGGTCGTGATAATTATCAATGCTCAGCCTAATCTGTTTAATAAATGGTGTTACACCATTTATTTGATTCATTACAGCGACTTTGCTTAGAATTGCTTGTAATGGGGGCTCAGTTTCGTTATTACCACCGCAGGAAAATAAACAGGCAATGGAAACAATGAGGAATATCTTTTGAATAATTTTTTTCATATATGGTAATTAACAATGTTGATAAGAGACCACATTTTCAGAGTAGGCAATTGAAGTTAATTAAGCAAGATTTTTCATTGCGATTTATCACGATACAACACGATAACGGTAGTTGGCCTGCAAACGTCCCCTAATACTGTATTTTTCCAGCAAAGCTTACCGTTACGTTCAACTTCGTTGATGTTCGTGAATGAATGTATCGTTTTTTTGATTGTTACTTATTTTGAAAAATGCACAAACGCTATTTTTGCAGTAGGCCAACGTTGTATATACAGTTATGTTGATGCCGACAATCTTGTTTTTTTTAAATAGTACTGCAAAGGCTTTCAGGCGTTTGACTTGTCCAGCAATGGCGCAGAACTTCATTGCATATACTTGTTTGCTTCGATCACACGCTCATCACTAAGCGCATTGCGGTCACCCTAAAGCGGCGGTCCACGTGCTGGTGAGATTTTTGGTGGCTTCGCATCTTCACCGCTAGGAATAAACACGATGAGCCGCATTTGCCCACGCATATTGGGCGCGCGCGGTTTCTCTTCTTGATCGGCGTTGCCATTGGCAGGATCTAGTTCATCATCTTTATTTGTTGACGCTAATGGTGGCGCAGAGCCTTACGCCATGGCAGTGACCAAAGCACGTTGCGATGAGTTTGGTGCTACTCAAGTGCACCAATACGCACATAGTTTGTATCGATCCGGGGCAGTACCTTTGCACATGGCTTTGCAGCACCCGCAGAAAAATGCGCAACAACACGGCAGTGAGTACAGCGTTGTCTCTTTACATAAAATACCGTAGCAGTGTTGTTGCGACATGAGCTAATTGCTAAATCCACACTAAATCCACACTAAATCCACCTTGAGCATCCACGCTGATCTTCCACGATCACCAGTTCAACTGGCATGCTACGGCCAGCAGCCCCAACGCCAGGACGAAGTAAATTAACTGCAAGGGTATCATCCACTTAGCCCAGGTAGCCCAGGGAATACCGGCCAGCGCCAGCACGCCTACCGTAATGCCAGAAGTGGGAATCATTGGTGTAGTGAATTCGCCAAACTGAAACGCCAGCACCGCCGTTTGGCGTGACACCCCCACCAGATCAGCTAGTGGCGCCATGATAGGCATAGTTAACGCCGCCTGACCGCTGCCGGAATGGATGAAAAAATTAATCACCGATTGAATCACAAACATTTTGTGGGCGGCAAAAACCGGATTAGCCGATTGCACAAACGGCATCAGCGAAAACAATATCGTGTCGATAATGTGAGCGTCGCGCGCCAGAATCATGGTGCCGCGCGCCAATGCAATCACCAAGGCAGTCGTCACCAGGTCTTTGGCCCCTTGCATAAACGCGCTGACGAACTCTTCGCTACTCAAATGGCCAACCAGGCCCACAGCAATGGCCATGACTAAAAATAAAGCAGCAATTTCATTGATAAACCATTCGTATTTCACGACCCCCACGACCATGACAATTAAGGTCGTCAGGAACAAAAACAGCACCGCTCGATGAACCCCGCTCATGCCGGAAAATGCAGAAAAATCATCGTGTTGTAAATGCTTGCGCTTCTCTTCATCGATGGCAAACGTCGGGCTTAGCGCAGGATTTTTTTTAATTCTTGCCGCGTACCACATCAGGAAAGCTATCGTCAGGCTAGTGGCGAGTAGCCAGACCACAACCCGAAAACCGATGCCGGAAAAAATGGGCAATCCGGCGATACCCTGCGCAATACCGACATTAAAAGGATTTAAAAAAGCCGCCGCAAAACCCACTTGCGAACCTATGAAAGGGATAGAGACGCCGACAATCGAGTCGTAACCCAGCGCCAATGCCAGGGGAATAAAGATCATCACGAAAGGAATCGCCTCTTCTGCCATACCAAAGGTGGCTCCGCCCAAAGAAAACAAGCTCACAAAGACCGGAATAATCAAGGCCCGCACCAGGCGTGAATGGGTATGCGCCTTCGCCACCGACTTAATCATAGAATCAATCGAATCTGTTTTTTGCAGCACTGCAAAAGCACCGCCAACGATCAAAATAAAACCAATGATCAAGGCGGCCTCAACGAAGCCCTTGATGGGTGCCATCATCAGCGCAGAAAAACCCTGAGGATTGCTACTAACGTAATGAAACGAAGCCGGATCAATCAGCGTTTTACCATTGACCAGATGGGTATCATACTGACCACCGGGCACCAACCAGGTGGAAATCGCGATCAACGCCAGCAAGGCAAACAACAGCACAAACGTATTGGGCATTCTTATTTTTTTATACACGAGGGTGTCTCCTATCGAACTACACTATCCAACAACAAATTAATAAGCTGATTACAGCGACAAAAGCTGTCCCGAGCGAAACGCTGAACTACCGGCGATTTTTGCTACCCGCATGCCACGCTGTGCATAGCGACGCGCAACACGGGCAAACAAAACCCCTGATACCGTTGCCAACATCGGCGTCACGCTACCGCTAAGAGGGTCAATCAAATCACCGATAGACTCCCCCGCTAGCACCTGCTCACCAAGCTCTTTAGTGAACACCAAAATTCCCGCACACGCCGCCGCGATCGGCTCTACGCCTTCCAGCGGGGTGGCGACACACAAAGCTGGCGGGCAGAGCGCTACGTCGCCAGCAATATGTCCGGCGTGCTGCAAAAATCGAATGATGGCAAGCGCATCGGCTTGCGCCAGCTCATGACTGACTTCAGTCTCACCGCGCAACTCTACCGTGACCGATAAGCAGCCCATAGCAACAGGAATATCAGGCCCAGCCTGGGCGGCGATTTCCCACCAATGTCGTGAGCAATTTTCATCAAAAGGATCACCGCCAGACAAGCTAGAAACCAGCACCGCCTTTGCCCCCAGATAGGCCGCCAGTGGCATCGCCGCTGCCACCAGCGGCGTGCCCGTGTACAAATGCATCACCGCTTGATTATCGCAGTGCAAGTCGAGCACGATGTCGGCATCAATGGCGAGCGTTTGGAGTATTTTTTTAAGGCTAGCCGCCTGGTCTTCTGGTTGCCACTGCTGCAAAACGGCCAGCGACGCCTGCCGTATCAGACGCGTATTTTCAGTGACGTCCAAGCCTAACTTAGCATCAAGTAGCGGCCACAATGCGGGCGTTAAGTGTTGATAACCCCGATTAAAATTAAGCCCCGTACTTAAGTCAAACCGCCCGAAAGCGCTGCCTTGAATCTCCTGACTCAGACCGATAGGATTGGCCATAGGCACGATCACAATTTCGCTGCTTAGGCGGCCTGCCAATGCCAGTTCGCTCAGTTGTGAGCGTAGATAATGCACGACTAACATGCCAGGTATTTCATCGGCATGCAATGAGGCCTGGATATAGACTTTTTTACCGCTGTCCGCGTTGCCGAAGTGCAGACTAATGAGCTCGCGCTCGGTGCCTGACGTCATGGCGGGTAATGGGTGTCGCAATGTATACATAGTTAAAACACTTTCAATGCTGGTCAATGGTGATCAATGGCGATAATTACGTGAAATAGGAAAGGTTTTTGTGGCTTACGCCGTACTGCAATGCGGCACTAAGCCAGAGTTAACATCAAACGCAAGCCTGACAAAGACTGAGGCGAAAAGCACTCAATCCAGATAAATCTCTGCAGCAAGCATAACCAGACAATCCCGATACTAGTAGCGAGTGAAAACAGCCAAACTGCGTTAGCAAACATCAAGGCGGCAAACATAAAAGAAACAAACATCGAACAAGGAAGTGTCTCATTTAAATGATTGATTTTTTACATATTCTATCTTTATGAAAAAAAACTGACAATATCTATTGAAAAATAAATTAAACCGGTCTACAGTTCAAACATCCATATTGCCTCACATTATGTAGATCAGACCAACATGAAAAAAAGTTCTAGTTCTTTACTATCGTCATCTCCCGAGCTGGTGTTCGCGCAATCCACTCTGGGTGCAGCGTTAATGCGAATGCTGCAAGAAGGCTCATCCTCTTACAAGCGCATTGCTGAATATTTATTGCGTAATCAGGTAAAAGTGACGGCGATAGGGATAGAAGATCTGGCCGAACAATGCCAAAGTTCTACCGCCACCATCAGTCGCTTTGCGCGCGACATGGGTTTTACCAATTATGCAGGCTTACGCAATCAGGTTGCCGAAACCGTGCAAGCCATGTTTCAGCCGGTAGAAAAATTACGTAACACCATCGAAAGCGGCAAGAACGCCCCTTCTGCTGCCAGCACCAGTTTGCAATATGCAAGCGCCAATATCGAAGCCGCCAGCCAGGGCATGTCAGAAGACATCATGCGACAAATCGTTGCTCGCCTCACCAAAGCGGGCACGGTGTATATCATGGGCTTTGGCTTAAGTGCGCATCTGGCAGGTGTATTGTCGTTGCACCTGCAACCGTTTTGCTCGCATGTGGTGGAAGTGGTGGGGTATGGCGGTACCGAAGTCGCTGCCGGCCATCTGGCAAATATTACGGAAAAAGATGTCCTAGTAGTGATCTCGTTTCCGCGCTACGCGCTCGACGTCATCAAGCTGACCCAATTTGCCCGCGCCCATTCGACTTGCATCGTGGCGATCACCGATTCCACCGCCTCACCGATAGCACAATTAGGGGATTACTTATTGCTTGCGCCGAGTAATCACGCGGTATTGCCGAGCAGCGCCACCTCGGCGATGGCGGTGATTGAAGCCTTAGTGAGTTGCATCATGGTCTCGAATAAGAAAAACGTCGAAAAAGCCATGCGTCTGACCGAAGCACTCTCAGCCTATCTGCATAACGCCCAGACCAGTAGCAACGCGGATATTTATTTGAAATTTCCCCCTCCAGAAAGTGACGCACCAAAAGACGTCACAAAAATTAAGCATGACGTCGTAAAACCGAAGAAGTAATTTCCCCGATAAAAATCAAACACAGACACCGGAAACGGTGTCTGCGGGGGAGTGTTTTTTTAATTTTTTAACACAGCATTCATCGTATTTTTTTTACCTGATTTTTATAGATCTTTTAACTATTGCCAAACCCTTAGGAGAGTAAAAAAATGAATCGTCCACAGAAGTTCTTTCAACCAGTGCCAAAACAAGTCGTTGCGGCCACCTGGTCAGCCTTGAGTGTCATGGCCATCCTTGGTGCCACCCATCAAACTGCTTGGGCACAATCTGAAGTCGATACCCCAAAAACGCAGCGCGTTGAAATCACCGGCTCATCGATTAAACGGATTGATGCAGAAACCGCCTTACCGATCCAGATCGTCAGCCGTAAAGACATAGAAAAATCGGGCGCCACTACTGCCGAACAATTGCTCAGCACACTCACAGCCAATACCGGCTTCACTCAGGAATCGGCAAGTATCAGTGACAAGCCAGGTTCCAGCGGTATGTCCGGTGCTAACCTGCGTGGTTTGGGGGTCTCGTCCACCTTGGTATTATTAAACGGTCGTCGTATGGCGGCGTTTGCTTTCGGGGGCGAAGGTACGGATTTGAATGCTATCCCACTGGCCGCGATCGACCGGGTTGAAGTTCTGAAAGACGGCGCATCTGCCGTGTACGGCGCAGATGCCGTTGGCGGCGTCATCAATTTTATTACCCGTAAAGACTTTACCGGTGCAGAAATCAGCGTCTCTGGTTTACGCACCGATGAAGGCGGCGGCGGCGATAAGTCGCTTAGTATCGTCGGCGGTTTCGGTAATCTGGCAAACGACGGCTACAATCTATTTGCCAGTTTAACCGTCAAGAAAAACGCGCAATTGCGCACCGAACAACGCGATTTCGCGGTCAGTGCATGGCGCCCTTTAGAAGCACGCGGTTATGCAGATAACTTCACCTCATCGAATGTTTTCCCAGCCGGTATGTACACCAGCAAAGGGGCTTATTTAGGTAACCCGGGTGCGCCGGACTGCGCCCCTCCGGCCAGCATCAATATTGCGGGAAAGTGTAAGTTCGACTATCAGGCGGCCGCCGATCTGTATCCTGAATCGAAAAAAACCAACTTCATTTCACGTGGCAGCGTCAACATAGATCCGGATCACACTCTGTTTGCTGAATTGACCGCATCACGCAACGAAGCGCTATACCGTGTCTCGCCTACCGGCATCAATGGCAGCAAGGGAAGTAACGCCCTGACCTATCCGGCAGGTGGACAGTTTTACCCGGCGACCTACACCACAGCGGCGGGCGTGAAAGTACCGACTAGCGCTGCACCTTTAAATGGCGGGGCGTTTAACGTGCGTCTGCGTATGACACCAGGCGGTGCCCGCACCAACGGCCAGGAATCGGATGCGCGACGCTTATTGCTAGGCAGCGAAGGCACGATCGCAGGCTGGGATTACAACACCGCATTTGCCCATTCAGAATCAGAAAATACCCAAACCCTGACCAATGGCTACTACGACCGTGTCAAATTACTGGCGGCATTTAAAACGGGGAAAATTAATCCATTCGGCCCACAAAGTGCGGAAGGACTGGCCTTACTCGACAGCGCGGAACGCAATATTGATGGACGTAAAGGTAAATCAAGCAGCGACACATTTGATGCACGGATAACGCGCGAAATTGCGCAATTGCCAGCAGGCCCACTAGCTATGGCAACCGGGTTTGAATTGCGCCGGGAAAAATTAGAAGATAATTCATCCGATGAAATTTTGGCTGGAACAATTTTTTCCACCTCTAAATCACGTAGGGTTTCAGAATCGCGTGAAGTAAAAGCACTGTTTGCGGAATTTGATATTCCCTTAGTCAAGGATCTGAATGCACAGCTTGCGCTGCGGCATGACGCTTACGGCGGCAGCATCGGCAGCTCGACCAATCCCAAATTGGCGCTGCGTTACCAACCAAGCAAAGAGCTGTTGTTACGCGCTTCGTTTGGCACCGGTTTCCGGGCACCAAGTTTGAAAGATCTTGACCCTTCCAAAGTGGAAACATCCACTGGTGGCTTATATGTCGATACCATCGGTTGTGCTAAGTTCGGTGAAGGCTGTTTGTCGGACCAAATCCCCACCACGGAAGCGGGCAATCCTCAGCTCAAGCCAGAGAAATCGAAACAGTTTTCATTAGGAATAGTTTGGGAACCAATTGCCGCATTTTCAGCTGGACTTGATTTTTGGAGTGTAAAAAAAACCGATGTCATTAAATTTGCACCGGAAACGCTGATCGACAAAGATCCAAATTTTGTTGAAAAATCGATTACCCGCGACCCTGACTTTGGCTACATCACGAACTGGGCATTAACCGCACAAAATCAAGGTAAAGAAACCAAGAGCGGCATTGACATCAACTTAAGCCAACGCAGCAACTTAGGTGAATTTGGCAAGCTCACGACGAAACTGTCAGGCACCTTAATGACCAAAAGTGAATCGCAATATGCGCCGAATTCACAAGTATTTGATAACTTAGGCAAATGGGGCTTTGAATACGTCACGCCAAAATGGCGTCATCGCTTAACTCTGGATTGGGAAATGGGTAATTGGAACGCAGGGATTGCCAACAGCTTTCAGTTACACCACGAAGATCAGCAACTTGACCCGCAAGGCAAACGCCCTAGCGTAGATTCATATAGCCTATGGGATGTGCAGGCCGCTTATTACGGCTTTAAAAACATCAAACTAAGTGCTGGCGTGCTGAATTTTCTGAACACTAAACCGCCATTCTCTAACCAGACCCTGACTTACTTTGCTGGCTATGACTCGACCTATGTGGATCCGCGTGGCCGCGCATTCTATGCACGGGCAAGCTACGCTTTTAAATAAGGGTTCGGCATGCTCACTAAAGCGAGCTATACAGCAAGCGCTAAGCCGAGCTCGCTAAATTAAATCTCTTGTAGTCGGTGTCGCATTTGTAGAATGTAGGGGTAGCATTTTTTTGCTACCCCTTTTCTTAATGTTATTAACGCCCGCCGATCTTCCTAGCGCTCTAGCAGTAAGTTTGATCTCAACATTACATAGACATTACCTCGACATTACATAGACATTGCCTAAGGAACTGGAATGTTCGCCTTATCTCTCCCGTCAATAACATACCGTTTATATAGCGCCATCATATTGAGTGCTGGCGTTTTACTTGTATCAGCAGACAAGACAGCCGATGCAGCCGAGCTTTCCACCAGCCATGACATTAAAGGTTCGCTGGTGATTATCGGCGGCGCTTTACACACCGACAACGATGAAGTCTGGAAACGGATCGTCCGGCAAGCTGGTGGCGAAGGCGCAAAAATTGCGGTGATACCCGCGGCGTCTGCCAACCCGGAACGCTCTGGCAATGCTACAGCGGCGACTTTAAATCGCTTTGGCGCAAAAGCGTTCGTGCTGCCATTGTCGGTAAACTACCAGGACCAGCCCTACCAGGAAATCGCCCGCGATCCGCATTGGCTGGCACAATTGCAGCAGGCCAGCGGCGTGTATTTTACTGGCGGTGATCAAGCCAGAATCACCCAGGCGCTGATGCAGCCGGATGGAAAAAAAACACCGATGCTCGAAGCCATCTGGGCGCTTTATCGAACGGGTGGCGTGATTGCCGGTAGCAGTGCCGGCGCTGCGATCATGAGCAGCACCATGTTTTACGATGCAAAGCCTAACCTGGCCACCCTAAAACAGGGTGTCAGCTATGGCAAAGAGATCGCGCCAGGTCTGGGCTTTATTGGCAACGAGGTCTTCGTTGACCAACATCTGATTGTTCGCGGTCGCTTTGCACGGATGATTCCGGCGATGCTCAAAGCTAACTACCGACTCGGCCTGGGGATAGATGAAAATACCGCGATGGTCATCAGCCACCAAAACGAGGTCGAAATTATTGGTTACAAGGGTGCTATTTTAGTAGACCTGAGCAGCGCAACAAGCGATCACAACAACCCCGATTTCAACGTCGCCAATGTCAGACTGAGTTACCTTGATCGCGGCGACCACTTTAATTTAAGCAGCAAAGTGATGACGCCCTCAGCGGACAAAATCAAGAACAAACTAAATCCGGCCACACCTTATCGCGACGAATCCCTGTTCTACCCGGATATTTTGGCCAATACGGCGGTGGTAGATTTAATGCAAGCCCTGATCGACAACCGCCAGACGAGCGCGATAGGATTGGCATTTGGCAATGCCAATAATAATAATAATAATAATAATGTGCGGCCCGATTTAGGCTTCGAATTTAGCTTTCATAAGACCGCGGAAAGTACCGGCTATTATTCTGGCGACTTAGGGTATGAATCGTATTCTGTTCTCAATATCCGCCTGGATATTAAACCGGTAAAAATGGCCTTGCCGCTCTATCGCCATTAATTATTTCCGCAAAATCTGAGCTGGTTAGCGAAGCGGCCTAGAGCTGAACCGCGAACTGAAGCGCAAAAGTTGCAGTCCAACTTTTGCGCTTCAGTTCGTAATGCCAGCGCCCTACCCGCTTTTGAGCGCTCAGCGACAATTACTCGTAATCAGCGACTGGCACGCAAGAACAAAACAAATTGCGGTCGCCGTAGACATTGTCGGCACGGCCCACCGGTGCCCAGTATTTTTGCTTGCGCAAAGAGGCCACCGGATACGCCGCCACTTCACGGCTGTAGGCATGCTTCCATGCGTCGGCCACCAGCACTTGCACAGTATGCGGTGCATGTTTGAGCGGATTATCATTGGCGTCAAATTCACCGGAAGCGACCTTGGCGATTTCTTCACGGATAGCGATCATGGCGTCGATAAAACGATCCAGCTCGGCCAGTGATTCGCTTTCTGTCGGTTCTATCATCAAGGTACCGGGCACCGGGAAGCTCATGGTCGGGGCATGGAAACCAAAATCGATCAGGCGCTTGGCCACATCTTCATTGCTGATACCGGTGGCATCGGTCAATGGGCGCAGATCTAGAATACATTCATGCGCCACCAGACCATCGTGGCCGGAATATAGCACAGGGTAATGCGGTGCCAGACGCCGGGCGATGTAATTAGCGGCCAGAATCGCTGTTTCGGTCGCGGCCTTCAAACCTTCCGAACCCATCATCGCGATATACATCCACGAGATCGGCAAAATGCTGGCAGAACCAAACGGTGCCGCGCTGACTGCCGAAATCCCATTTTCACCACGCTGATACCCGGTCGATTTTTGATTCGGCAAGAACTGGGCAAGATGCGCGCCCACGGCAACCGGACCAACACCTGGTCCGCCACCGCCATGCGGAATACAGAAAGTTTTGTGCAAATTGAGGTGGCTGACATCACCGCCAAAACTGCCCGGTGCGGCCACGCCGACCAGCGCATTCATATTCGCCCCATCGACATACACCTGGCCGCCATGCGCATGCACGATCTCGCACAACTCTTGTATGCCTTCTTCAAACACACCGTGGGTAGACGGATAAGTGACCATCACTGCCGCCAGATTGGCGCTATGTTTTTCCGCCTTGGCTTTCAGATCCAGCAGATCGACATTACCGCGCTCGTCACAGGCCACCACCACCACATCTAGGCCGACCATGCTGGCCGAGGCTGGATTAGTACCGTGGGCAGACGATGGGATCAGGCAAATATTGCGATGAGCTTCACCAC
Source organism: Burkholderiales bacterium (assembly GCA_038330335.1). Taxonomy (GTDB): domain Bacteria; phylum Pseudomonadota; class Gammaproteobacteria; order Burkholderiales; family Burkholderiaceae_D; genus Undibacterium. Next base: position 20,446 of record JBBQNW010000017.1, read on the forward strand.
GTGAAGCGTGGTAAGCCTGAATCACCAGCAAACCGGCGTATTCGCCCTGCGAACCGGCATTTGGCTGTAAAGACACCGCAGCGTAGCCAGTGGCGGCACACAGCATGGCTTCAAGCTGGTCTATCATTTCGCGGTAGCCGACAGTCTGGTCGTCCGGTGCAAACGGGTGAATGCTAGAAAACTCAGGCCAGGTCACCGGGATCATTTCGCTGGTGGCATTGAGTTTCATGGTGCAAGAACCCAGTGGGATCATGGTGCGATCCAGCGCCAGATCTTTATCTGCCAGACTACGCAGGTAACGCAACATTTCATGTTCTGCGTGGTAACGGTTAAAAGTCGGGTGCGTCAGGTAAGTGCTGGTGCGTGCCAATGCGGCTGGCAATCCGGCGGTCAATATCTGTGTCACACCAAGAGCGCGCGCTTCAGTAGCAGCAAACTCAGGGATGGCTTTACCTTGTGCAAATATCGTCCACAAGTTAGTGATGTCGTCACGGGTAATAGTTTCATCGAGCGACACACCCACTTGTGTGGCACTGATCTGGCGCAGGTTGATGCCGGCCGCTTGGGCGCTAGCGTGGATGGTAGCGGCAGCGCTGACATTGACCGTCAAGGTATCAAAATACGTGGCGTTGGCGATGGTATAGCCAAGCTGGGTCAGACCAGCAGCCAGAATACCGGTATAGCGATGCACACGCTGGCCGATCTGGCGCAGACCGGCAGGACCGTGATAAACCGCGTACATCGAAGCGATTACGGCGAGTAAGACTTGTGCAGTACAGATATTGGACGTCGCTTTTTCACGGCGAATATGTTGCTCGCGGGTTTGCAATGCCAGGCGATACGCCTGATTGCCCTGAGCATCGATCGTGACGCCGACCAAGCGACCCGGCATATTGCGTTTAAAGGCGTCGCGGGTCGACATGTAACCTGCGTGCGGGCCACCAAAGCCCAGCGGCACACCGAAGCGCTGGCTATTACCCACTACCACGTCGGCACCCCATTCGCCCGGTGGCGTAATCAGGGTTAATGCCAGCAGATCGGCCGCGGCAATCACCATGGCGCCTTTGGCGTGCAGGCTGGCGGCGTAGTCGCGATAGTCGCGCACATCACCATTGACACCCGGGTACTGTAATAAGGCGCCAAAGCATTCATGTTCCAGTGCGTCCTGGCCATGGCAAGTACGCACTTCTATACCCAGCGGCCGGGCGCGGGTTTCGATGATTTCCCGGGTTTGCGGCAACACATCGGCAGCCACGTAAAACACGTTGGACTTGGATTTACCGACGCGCTGTATCAACGTCATGGCTTCGGCGGCAGCAGTACCTTCATCAAGCATGGAGGCGTTGGCGATGTCCATGCCTGTCATGTCGGTAATCATTTGCTGGAAATTAAGAATCGCTTCCAGACGGCCCTGAGAAATTTCTGGCTGGTAAGGCGTGTACGCGGTGTACCAAGCCGGGTTTTCAAAGACATTGCGCAGAATCACGCCTGGCGTCAGTGCATTCGAATAACCCTGGCCTATCAGCGATTTCAGTACGCGGTTTTTGCCGGCCAATGCTTTGAGTTGCGTCAGTGCCGACTGTTCCGATTGCGCTTCGGTAAACTGGCCCAAAGGCAGTACATCGTGGCGACGGATATTGGCCGGAACGATCGCATCGATCAATGCGGTGCGGCTTGCATAACCCAGCGTTGCCAGCATCGCTGCCTGCTCAGATTCTGATGGGCCGATATGACGGGCGATAAAAGCATCTTGTGCTTCAAGTTGAGTGAGGCTGGGCTGAGTCATGGTGTCTGGAGAGGAGATAGAGATGAATTATTGAAGAACTGAGTTGCGGAGCTAATTTGCAGAAACAATTTGCAGAAACAATTTGCTGAAACAATTTGCAGAAACGAGTTAAAAAAATCCGGCCGGGCGATTTCTTCATGAATTTACCCGGCACCAGACGGCATCGGGTAAATTCAAAAAGCCTGTTTAGCCGATGTTTTTTGCGTAATCTTCGGCACTCATCAAGGCATCCACATCTGCGGCATTGGCTGGCTTGATTTTAAATAACCATGCGCTGAAGGCATCGGCATTGACGGACTCAGGCGCATCAACGACAGCATCATTGAGCGCAACGACTTCACCGGTGACCGGGGCATAAATATCGCCCGCAGCCTTGACCGATTCGATCACGGCGCAGTCTTTTCCTGCCGTCAGGGTCTGGCCAACTTTAGGCAACTCGATGAACACGATATCGCCCAAAGCATCTTGCGCAAATTCAGTAATACCGACAGCAATAGTACCGTCGGCTTCGACGCGTACCCATTCGTGGGAAGCAGTGTATTTCAGTTCGGCGGGGATGTTCATGTTGGGCTCCAAAAGATAAAGAATTGATTAATTAAAATAGCAATAATATAAAAACAAATTTTTAGTTCTGTTTTTGCTATCGAATA
>JBBQNW010000018.1:0-22814 GCA_038330335.1 Burkholderiales bacterium
GATTCCGACGCCACCAGCGCGCGCGAGATTAAGTCATCTGAAAAACTCGGTTCGGTTGCCACCACTACTACCAGTTGCGTCAGGTTGGCCGCCAGCATTTTGGATTTGTATTGGTCAGAACGGTACAGTAAAGTCTTGCGCGGGGTAATCGCCTCGATCACACCCTGGTTTTTAGAGGTCAGCTGATATTCCACCACATCGCCCACCGCCACATCGCTCTTTTTGCCACGGGTGACGCAATGCAGTTTGATGCCTTCCGCCTGCACCAGATAATGCCGGCCATGCGCTGCAATGACGGTGCCCGGTAAGCCCTTTACGATTTCTTTCTTAGCCATCAGGAGAAACTTTGCTGATAAATGGCGTCTACTTTGGCGGCGCAAATAAAATCATTTTCCGAGATGCCGCCTTTACCCTGATTCACCGTATGGGTGTCAAATTTGATCACGCAGCGATTGAACGTGACAGTCAGCTCCGGATGGTGGTCTTCAGCGTGAACCACATACGCAATGGCATTAATGAAGGCCAGCGTTTCATAGTAATTTTTGAACTGAAAGGTTTTGACGATGCGTGCGCCATCTTGTGCCCAGCCCGGTGTTGCTGCGAGGTAAGCGGGCAGGCTGGCGGCATCCATCGCCGTATCGGTAGGGTGAGATTTTTTCGCTAGCAGATCGGTAGTATTGATCATGATGGTTTCCTTTGGGCGCGGTCAGTTGGGGGCGGCGGTCTTTACCAATTTACTAATTCGCAGGGAAGCCGGTGGATGCGAATCGTAAAAGGCCGAATGTAAGGGATCAGGCGTGAGGGTGGAAGCATTATCTTCATACAGTTTAACTAAAGCGGCTACCAGATTTTCTGCGTTGGTATGTTTGGCGGCAAACGCATCGGCCTCAAATTCATGCTTGCGTGAGCTGATCGAGGTCAGCGGTGACAAGATAAAGGTGAACACCGGTAAGCTCAGCATAAACAAAATCAACGCCATCCCATCATTCGAGGCCAGCAACATCGGTTCTACACCGAGTCCGGTATAAAACCAGATTTGCTGTTTTAAAAACCCCAGTAAGGCTAAAAAGCCCAGCGACACCAGAAACATCACGCCGATACGTTTGACGATGTGTTTGAGTTTGAAATGACCCAGCTCATGCGCCAGAACTGCTTCAATTTCTTCCGGCGCCAGGCGCGATAGTAAAGTGTCAAAAAAAACGATACGTTTAGTGCTGCCAAAGCCGGAAAAATACGCGTTGCCGTGGGCGCTGCGTTTTGATCCGTCCATCACAAACAGGCCACTCGAGGCAAAACCGACGCGCTGCATCAAACCTTCAATACGGTGACGCAAGGCGTCATCGCTTAACGGGGTAAATTTATTGAATAAGGGCGCGATAAAGGTCGGGAAAATCAGCATCATCAACAATTGAAAGCCGCTCCATACCAGCCAAGCGTACAGCCACCACATAGCGCCGGATTTTTCCATCAGGGTCAGCATGACCCAGATTAAAGGCAGGCCAATAGCGGCGCCGAGCAAGATGCCTTTGAGCATGTCACCAAAGAATAATCCCAAGCTCATTTTGTTAAAGCCAAACTTTTTTTCCAGTACAAACTGTTTGTAATAATCAAAAGGCAAGTCAATCAGGCTGCTCGCTGCGGCAAAGCAGGCCAGCAGGCTAAGCTGGTACAGCATGCCAGGGCCGCTCAGTTTCACCAGCGTGACGGCCAGCCATTGCAAACCGCCAAACAGGGTAAAGCCGATCAGCACCGCCGCATTCACCAGCAACATCAACATGCCTAGCTTGGTTTTGGCAATAGTGTAGTCGGCCGCCTTCTGATGCGCTGCCAGCGGGATTTTTTCGCTAAATTCTGCCGGAACGGTGGCGCGGTGCTGCATGATGTGGCGAATATGGCGAGAGCCTAGCCAAAATTGCAATATCAGAGTCAACATTAAAAAAGCGACGAATAAAACAGAAAACGCTACAGAAATCATGGGAAAATGCCGCATTCAAAAAGTAATTATCAAGCCAAGGAAGAATTATGTCACAAGCGACCGACATTGAAGTGATCAGTAATAAGCCAAACAAACCCAATGACATGAATCTGATCTGGGTAGACATGGAGATGACAGGGCTAGATCCTGACACTGATCGTATTATCGAGGTTGCCATCGTGGTCACCGACATGCAGTTGAATGTGCTGGCAGAAGGCCCGGTTTTCGCGATTCACCAATCCGATGAAACCTTAGGCAAGATGGACGCCTGGAACCGCGGCACGCATGGCCGTTCAGGTCTGACCGAGCGTGTCAAAGCCTCCACCGTGACCGAAGCCGATGCCGAAAAAGCACTGGTCGACTTCCTGAAGCACTTTGTACCAGCCGGAAAGTCGCCCATGTGCGGCAACACGATTTGCCAGGACCGCCGCTTCATGGTGCGCGGCATGCCTAAGCTGGAAGCGTTTTTCCATTACCGCAATCTGGATGTGTCGACTTTAAAAGAGCTGTGCAAACGCTGGAAGCCGGAACTGGCCAGCGGCTTCAAAAAACATCAAAAACATACGGCGCTGGCCGATATTATTGAATCGATCGAAGAGTTGAAGTACTACCGTGAACATTTCATTAAAGAATAAAATGTAAAAAATGACATGGCAGGACGTAAAAATGGCTACGGCAAATATTTTTGCCGTAGCCATTTTATCTTCAACTTGCGGTTTGTTATGATTGCCTGCCGGCGGCTAAACAAACCAGGCAGCGCGACCGAACATGTTTATACGCCCAATAAATCGACTTCAAAGATCAAGGTGGCGTTAGGGGGAATCACACCGCCCGCACCGCGTGGGCCGTAGCCTAAGCTTGATGGAATCGTCAAGACACGTGTGCCGCCGATTTTCATGCCTTGCACGCCTTCGTCCCAACCCTTAATAACTTGGCCGGCACCGAGTGCAAATGAGAACGGGTCGCCACGGTCTTTGCTGGAATCGAATTTTTTACCGGCGCTGCCATCGGGATTTTGCAGCCAACCTGTGTAATGAACAACAACGTTCTGGCCTGCTTTGGCTTCGTCGCCCGTGCCTTCGGTCTTGTCTTCGTATTGCAAGCCGGATACTGTAGTGATTGCTGACATGATATTTCCTTCCCTCGGGGTTAAAAAACTGGCGTCATTGTAGACCAGATTGCGGTTTTTTCATTGCATCGCGTTGGCTGCCGCACTGAGTTAATTTCGCTTTTGTCATCAGCTGCCCAAGCCGCTTCCAGCGGCGTTCATACCTTAATAAATTGCCTGCACTACTTGATTTTCCGCAAAAGTATGTGAAAAGAGTCCTGATTTATCTACGCTAGCCAAATGCAAACGGCTAAGCGCGGTAAAATGAATGCGGTATTTTTAAAAAAACTTGTTTAAATTTTTTTAAAACTTTTCTATACTTTTTAAGCGGTAATCATTCATGCAGCTTCGTTTTATTGGTTGGTCTCTGGTCTTACCCCTGCTGTTCTCTGTCGCTGCCGCGCAAGCCCGGGCAGGTGTGGTGGTGGTACTTAATTCGCGCGACGCGACCGTTAGCTTGCTCGATCAGGATACGTATAAAGAACTGAGCAGTTTCCCTATCGGCAAAGAACCGCATCACCTGATGGCAACGCCAGATAATAAATCGCTGATTGTGGCTAATGCGGTGGGCGATGAGCTGGTTTTTCTTGATCCTAAAACCGGCCAGGTTCAACGCCGTATTAAAGACGTGGCCGATCCTTATCAAATCGGTTTTTCGCCGGATCAAAAATGGTTTGTCTCTAATTCTTTGCGGCTCGATAGAGTTGATTTTTACAAATACGATGGCAATAACTTAAGCCTGGTTAGCCGCACAGCGCTGGCAAAACTACCTAGTCATATGGCGTTTGATGCTGCCAGCACTACTGTTTTCATTACTCAGCAGGGCAGTGACCAGGTGTCGGCAATTGATTTGGCAACGCAAAAAGTGAAATGGACCATGAAGGTCGGCGTCTTGCCCGCCGGTATCGTTATGACACCGGATGATAAATATTTACTGGTTGGTATTATGGGCAGCGATTATGTCGAAGTGATCGACTGGCGAACACAGAAAACTGTTAAAAAAATCAAAGCAGGTGCCGGCACTCATAATTTTCGTTCCATGGGGGACAAGCGCCACGTGTTGGTCTCAAATCGTGTGTCCAATACCATTAATATCATTGATCAGCTGACTTTGGAAAATGTCGGCACGATCCCGGTGCCGGGCGGCCCCGACTGCATGGAACTCAGTGCTGATGGTAAAACTTTATGGGCCACTTTGCGCTGGATTAAAAAAGTCGCCGTCATCGATGTCGCCAGCAAAAAAGTCATCAAGATGATTCCTGTGGGGCGTTCTCCGCATGGCGTGTATTTTGTTAATCGCGCGCCGAATATGTAAATGTCAGGCACTATGCACAGCGCCCGAAATAGCACCGCCGCCTTTGTCCTCGCCTTACTTATGCCGGGGGCACTGCCGTCAGCATTTTCTGCGCCGCTGCCAAGTTCTGCAGCGGCCGCTTGCCGATCCACCGTTTACCTCACTTTTGACACTGGCAGCCAGTCGCAGGCTGAGTTGGTGGCCAGGGTTTTACGCGAACACCACATCAAGGCAACTTTTTTTCTGGCGAATGAAAAAACCGTTGATGGTGGCTACTCATTAGACCCTTCCAGCGCGCCGTATTGGAAAAAGCTGCTTGCAGATGGCCACGCCTTCGGCACCCATACCTTTGATCATGTGTATGTCGCGCGCGATCTGAGCGATGGACGAATCGAAGTAAAACCGCAGTTTGGTGCGCAGGCAGGCCAGAAACTGGCTTGGAGCGCACAGCAGTATTGCGCTGAGTTGCGCCGGGTCGATCAGCGGTTTTTTCAATTGACCGGTGCTAAACTTGACCCGTATTGGCGTGCCCCGGGCGGAAAACTGACTCCTAATCTGTTACAGGCGGGACAGGCCTGTGGCTATCAGCATGTGGGCTGGTCGGCTGCCGGATTTTCGGGCGATGAGCTGCCTAGTGAAAAATGGAGTAATCCGGTCTTACTGAAACGCGCCTTGGACGGGCTCAAAGATGGTGATATTTTCATGGCGCATCTGGGTATCTGGTCACGCAAGACAGCATGGGCACCAGAAAATCTGGAGCCGCTGATTCGCGGTTTGGAGCAAAAAGGCGTCTGTTTTGCGACCTTGCGTGCGCACCCACAGTATTTGTTAGGCGGTAAAAAATAAATGAATTTTCTCGATATGTTTGCCACCGTTCAGGCCTGGACTTTTGAAACTATCGTTCAACCTTTGATTTATCAGTTCGGGCTGGGCGAGTTCACCGAGCAAGCCTTTGAAGGTGTGGAGTGGTTGCTGATCGGTGTGTGCGAACTGGTGATTTTGTTTATCGTGTTGCGCCCTTTGGAAGCACTGATGCCGGTGCATAAAATCACCGATCCTTATGCGCGCTGGAACGATTTTATTTACACCGCCTTGCACCGCTTGGGGGTATTTTCCCTACTGATTTTTTTTGTACTGGACCCAGCGCTCGACAGCCTGACCGGTCTGCTGCATCTGCAGGGCATGAATCCGTTTAATTTGGAAAATATCTGGCCGGCGATGATTGATCATCCGGTGTTGGTGTTTTTGCTGTATTTGCTGGTGCTGGATTTTTTTGATTACTGGTATCACCGCGCCGAGCATCAGTTTAACTGGTGGTGGGCCTTGCATAGTCTGCATCACAGCCAGCGCAACATGAATCTGTGGAGCGATAACCGCAATCACTTGTTGGATGATTTTTTGCGCGATATCTATATGGGCCTGATCGCCATTGCCATTGGTGTGCAGCCAGGGCAATATGCCTTGCTGGTGGTGGTGTCGCGCATGCTGCAAAGCTTGCAGCATGCTAATGTGCGTATGCATTTTGGCCGCATCGGCGAACGTCTGCTGGTGTCGCCGCGTTATCATCGCACCCATCATGCGATTGGTGTTGGCCATGAAACCCATGGCAAGGGCAGTATTGGCGGGCATAATTTTGCGGTCTTGTTTCCGCTTTGGGATATTATTTTTGGCACGGCCTTGTTTAGTCCGGTATTTTCGATGACCGGGATCCGCGATCAGCTTCCTTTCCCTGAAGGGGAATCCCGGGAGTACGGCCGCGGCTTCTGGTCGCAGCAATACCTGGGTTTCCAGCGCCTGTTAGGCCGCGATGGTATTCGCCAGCAGCAAGCGATAGCAGCAACCAAGAAAGTCAGCCCATGAATTTACAAGGGGTCGCGCGTTCATGGGGCAGGGCGGTCGTGGCGCAGTTTCATTACCGGATTTTGTTGCTGAGTTTATTGCCGTTTTTTGCGTCTTTGCTGCTGTGGGGTCTTGCCATGTGGTGGGGCATGCAGGCACTGATCGATTTCGTCCAGGCCTATTTTGTCGAGCATGATGGCTTTAAGACGGCCGGTGAGCTGTTAAGTATGACTGGCATGCTGGCTTTTAAGACGGTCGTGGTGCCGCTCATTGCGATGTGGTTGCTGTTGCCCTTCATGGTGGCAACCTCGTTACTGGCGATTGGTCTGATGGCCATGCCGGTGATTAGCCGCCATGTGAGTCGCCGCCATTATCCGCAACTGGAACAGCGCAAAGGCGGCTCCATGCTGGGCAGCCTGTGGCATTCTTTATCTTCTTTTGTAATTTTTCTGCTGCTATGGTTGCTGAGTCTGCCACTGGTATTGATTCCGCCGGTACATTTCATCCTTCAGCCTATGTTGTGGGGCTGGCTGACGTATCGTGTCATGGCGTATGATGCGCTGGCGGATCACGCCGATGCCGAAGAAAGAAAAAGCCTCACACGGTTGCATCGCAAGCCTTTACTCATCATCGGCACCCTGACCGGCATACTAGGGGCGGCGCCGACGCTGTTGTGGCTGGGCGGTGCGATGTCGGTGGTGTTTTTCCCTTTTTTTGCAGGGCTGGCGATCTGGCTGTACGTGCTGATATTTATCTTTACCGGACTATGGTTTCAATATTATTGCATGGCCGCTTTGCAGCAGTACCGGGCGCAGGCCGACGCCTGACGCCGTCATCCAAAACAGCCATGTAAAACCGTAAAGTAAATCAATAATATAATCAGCCAAGTCCGGCCCAAGACGCAATATTCATGCAATATTCATGCAATATTCACGCAAAATTCATGCGCGATTTCTACGACTTGCAAAGAAGATGCTGCGACCGGTCGCAATGCACTGTGCATCAGTACTGGTTTTTTTTTAATTCTATGACTCTCAATGGAGGCAGGTATGGCGATTGGTCTGATTATCATCGGCGATGAAATTTTGTCCGGAAAACGGTGCGACAAGCACATGCCTCAAGTGATCGCTATGCTGGCAGAGCGCGGTTTGGAATTAGCCTGGGCCGAGTATGTCGGTGATGACAGGGCGCGTATTGTCGCCACCTTGCAGCGCAGTTTCGCCAGTGGCGATATCGTATTTTCTACCGGTGGTATCGGTGCCACGCCAGACGATCACACCCGCCAATGCGCCGCCGCCGCGCTCAATTTGCCTCTGGCTTTGCATCCGGAAGCGAAAACGCTGATACAGCAAAGAATTGCCGACATGCAAATTGAGGCCGGCAAACCGGTTGAGCTAGATAGCCCCGAGAATCTGCACCGCTTAAAGATGGGCGAATTTCCGCAAGGCGCCGCCTTAATCCCTAACCCTTACAATAAACTTCCCGGATTTGCGATTGCGCAGCACTATTTTGTGCCGGGCTTCCCTGTCATGGCATGGCCGATGATGGAATGGGTGCTCGATACCCATTACGCGCATTTATTTCATCAAAAACCCAGGGATGAAAAAGCCGTGTTGGTGTTCGAGGCAATGGAATCGACCCTGACACCGTTAATGGAAACGCTGGAAGAAAAATATCCGCTGATCAAAGTGTTTAGTCTGCCCAGCGTGGGTAATGCGCAAATACGGCGCCATATCGAGCTCGGTGTCAAAGGCGAACCAGCGCAAGTGGCGGCCGCTTTTGCCGACATGCTGGCGGGTCTGGATCAATTTAGTGCTGAATACGTGCCAGCCTGAATGCTGGTTGCGTGATCATGCAAAAAATTAAATTCACTCTGTTTTCTCTCAAGGATTTGCTGATTGCCTTCGGGCCGATGACCCTGATGATTCTGATTGTATGCGGCATCGGCTATAAACTGGTCGATCCGGCACCGCCGCGCAGCATTGATTTTTCTACCGGGCAGGACAATACTGCCTATCAGGGCCTGGCACAACGCTATGTCGATGAGCTGGCAAAAAGTCAGATCACGGTCAGGCTGCAGGCTTCGCAAGGTTCCCAGGACAATCTGCAAAAAATCAGCGACCCCAATTCGGAGATCGAAATCGGTTTTGTTCAGAGCGGTTCGACCGACGAGGCCGAGGCAAAAAGCAAAGGCCTGGTGTCGCTGGGAAGCCTGTTTTATGAACCGATATGGATTTTTTATCGTGCTAGTAACAATAATAAGGACATCAGCAGCATCACCCAGCTAACCGGTAAAACCATAAACGTCGGCACCGAAGGCATGGGGGTGGCACGTTTGTTTGGCCAGATTTTGACGGTCAACCACATGGAAGAATCCGACGTAAAACTAGAGCGTATGGCAAGCACGCCCGCCACCGTGGCTTTACTGGAAGGCAAAATTGATGCCCTGGTCATGAGTTCGGCTTCCGATTCCCTGTTGTTGCAAATGCTCTTGCAAACACCGGGGATTAAGCTCTTTGACTTTGTGCAGGCCGAAGCGTATAGCCGGCGCTTTCCATTTTTATCGCATGTGGTGCTGCCGCGTGGCATCGTCGATTTTGGCAAAGATATTCCTTCCCACGACATCCATCTGATTTCGCCGACAGCCACGCTGGTCGCGCATGAGAGCCTGCATCCGGCGCTGATCGGTCAATTGCTGCAGGCCGCCCAAAAAATTCACGGCGGCGCTGGTTGGTTTCACAAACAGGGTGAATTCCCTTCTGACCGGTATACCGAGATTCCGGTGGCGGCCCAGGCAGAAAAATTCTATCAAAACGGGCCGCCGTTTTTTCAGCGTTACCTGAGTTTTTGGCTGGCCAATTTTGTCGAGCGCATGTGGGTGGTGTTGCTGGCATTAGGCGCTTTGCTATTGCCTTTGTCGAAGATTATTCCGCCGCTCTATGTCTGGCGCATACGCTCACGTATTTATCGCTGGTACGGCCAGCTTCGCAGCGTGGAACAGGCGATTGAGGATGTTACGACAGAGCAACGCAAGCAAGTCGGCGAGCAACAGCTAAAACGCCTGGACGAGATCGAAGACAAGGTCAACCGCATTTCGATACCATTGTCGTATGCCGAAGAATTATACGGTTTGCGCAGCCATATTCAATTTGTGCGTAAGCGGGTGCAGGCGCTTATTTATGGCGCAGAGGCAGCAATAAAGCCCCCAGCGCATTATGATCAATCTCATACATCAGCGCCAGCAGGCGGCCTATCTCACCCTTAGGAAAACCGGTGCGGGCGAACCAGCCCAGATAGTCGCCAGGCAGATCGGCGATCAGCCGCCCCTGATATTTGCCATAAGGCATTTCGCGCGTCACTAATAATTGCAGGTCTTCCGCTTGCATGTGTGATGGTTTCACTTTCTGGTGTGGGGGATTGCGTTTGTGGACGTTAGTGGACGTTAGAGGACGCTAGTGGATGATAAAAAATGTGCCGGTAGTGCCAAGCGCGGGAGGATAAAGCGTAACAAAATGCTACAATCGCTGCCACGATTTTCTACCCTCGCTATAGAAAGTGCCGCCACCATCATGACAGCCATACAGACCGGCGTCTACCCGACACCGTACGAACAAGGTAATTGTAATCAAACCACCAGTTGGGAACAATGCATACCGTTTTATCAGCAACTGGCCGCAGCGTTCCCTGCGGTGCTGCAATTTTCGCAGATCGGTGTCTCGGATAGTGGCATTCCCTTGCATGCCGGTGTGATCAGTAGCGATGGCGTGTTTGAATGCGCCGCATTGAAACAAGCTAAGCGTCCGGTTTTTTTCAATAATAACGGTATTCACCCGGGTGAGCCCGAAGGCATCGATGCCTGCATGGCACTGGTCAGAGATTTTTGTCTGCAGCCTGCACGCCTGCAAGCGCTGGGCACGACGGTATTTCTGTTTATCCCTATTTATAACGTTGACGGTTGCCTGAACCGGCAAAATACTTCCCGTGTTAATCAAGATGGCCCGGAGCTGTTTGGCTTTCGCGCCAACGGCCGTAATCTCGATCTGAATCGCGATTTCATCAAATGCGATAGCCTGGCCGCCCAAGTGTTTAATCAATTTTTTAGCGCCTGGGACCCCGACGTTATGGTCGATACCCATACCTCAAACGGCGCAGATTACAGCTACACCATGACCCTGATACAAACCCAGGCAGATAAATTAGGTGATGGTTTGGGGCCATTCTTGCGTGACACCATGCAACCGGCCATTTATCAGCAAATGCAGCAACGCGGCTGGCCGACTTGCCCTTATGTTAATCCGGTCAAGGTGACGCCAGATGACGGCATCGAAGATTTTTTAGAAGTACCGCGTTTTTCTACCGGTTATGCTGCCTTGCATCACACCATAGGGTTTATGCCGGAAACCCATATGCTTAAACCCTATGCCGAGCGTTATGCGTCTATGCGTGCGCTGGTGGAAACTGTGTGTGATTTTACGGTCAAGCACGCAGCGCAGATTCAGCGTCTGCGTGCCGATGCCAGACACGCCGCCAGGCAAAAATCGCACTGGCCGGTGCAATGGAAAGCCGATCATAGCCGGCCATCGAATTTCCGTTTTAAAGGTTATCAGGCAGTGTACAGCCCGAGTAAGCTCGGCACTTACACACGGTTGGCCTACGATCGCAATCAGCCCTGGGAAAAAGACATCGCGTATTACGATCACTTTGTCGCCAATGTCGTGATTACTGCACCCAAAGCCTACCTGATCCCGCAAGCCTGGCGTGAAGTGATACAGCGCCTGCAGTGGAATAATCTCAGTCTGCAAAGACTCAGTGCCGATCAAACTCTGGAAGTGCAAAGCTACCGAATTCACAATGTCATATCGCGTGCATCCGCGTATGAAGGCCAGCTGTTTCATGATGAGCTGTCACTTAGTACGCAGACCGAAACCATCCACGCGCGTGCCGGTGACTATCTGTTGATGCTGGACCAGGATCATGCGCGTTATGCAGTGGAAACCCTGGAACCGCAAGCCCATGACAGTTTCTTCCGCTGGGGATTTTTTAACAGCGTACTGGAAAAAAAAGAAACTTACTCTGACTATGTCTTTGAAGACAGCGCCTTGCAAATGCTGGAAGACGAGCCAGAATTGGCGGCGAAATTTGCCGCATGGAAGAATCAGTATCCGGCATTGTTAAGCGATCAGGATGCGGTGCTGGGATTTATTTTTGCCAATGGCAAGCGCTTCCATGAGCCTGAATGGCAGCGCTACCCGGTATTTTCTTTGTTCTCTTTACCTGATCTGTCTTGACTGCCTAATGCCGCAATGTAAATCGAGACATAAAAAGACGCAGCAACCGGAACATCCATGATCACCCTCTACGAATACATGCAGCAACCGCGCTATTGGATAGCGCGGGATGAAGACGGCTATTGGCTGGTACCGGCACGCCAGGGCGGCTGGGAAGAGCGCAGCCCCTTTATCGGGCGTGTCGGCTATCTGCGTGAACTGACTGATCTGGATGGAATAGATCTGGGGCTGCCGGACTTGCCGGTAATCTCTACCGAAAAACCGCCGGAGTGAGGGCGACGATATGGAGCAAGATCGTCAGGTCTGAGCGGTTGAGCATTGGCTTACAGGACGACGCGCGAAAAGCATGTTCAGCCAGCGTGCTTACCGTTTCCCAATAAAAACTTAATCCAGGGAATTATTTTTCCCTGGATGAAAAAAATATCATAAAATCTTGGTTTGCAGCAAACCTGTCATCTCAACTGAAACGGATATGCAATGTCAAAATTATTAGATTATCTCAATACTCTGGACAAAGATGCTGTGGCACGTGACGCACACAAAAAAAATCCTACAGCCGCGATGAAGAAGTTTGGTCTGAGCGAAGAAGAACAGGCTGCTTTGCTGTCCGGAGATAAGAAAAAAGTGGCTGCGCTGCTTGGTGTGCATGAGGACTCTCTTCCTTCCATTCAGGTAAACGAAACGACATTTTAAATAAGTAGAACATAGCGATTTTGATAATGTTTCGTTATGTTTTATTTCTTTTTGCTGTCTCAGTCATGGGGGGCGGTTTTTCTGCGCGTGCTGAGGAACAAGCATCTGTCGATACCCTGATCAAACAGGTGACAAACTATCTAAACACAGATCCAGAAAAATCTTCTGTTCCTCTTGCTCAGTTGACGCTGCGTCGTTCGCAATTTAATAAGGAACAAGAAGAACGGTATTACTTGGTTTATGCCTCGTCTCTGGGTTTCAGAGGCAAGCACAACGAGCGAGTAACATTGGTGGAATCGTTCATTGAAAAGGTTGCCGCGCCTGAACTTCGAGTTAAATTCCTCTATCAATTATCTGACGGATATACCAATCTGGGTGATTATCCCAAGGCCTTGAACGCAATGAATCAAAGTATCGTTTTGTTGCCAAAACTCACCTCGATTGGAGCAAAAGTCACTGTCTTGCAAGCGGCAGTGACTTTGTTTATTTCATTGCGTGCCTATGAGGAGGCCTTACTTTATACGGAACGTATGTCTTCCTTAGAGGGGGATTCCGTCAGTTCTCGTGCGAAATGTTATGCACTTGCGAATCGGGTAGAGATTTCTTTTTTACAAGAAAAAAAAGAAGTCGCCAGAGAGTTAGCGCCATTGGCAAGTAATGTGTGCGACGCGAATGATCGTAAAGTGATTACCCGGATCGTAAGAGCTTTGGTGGCCATTGATATGATAGATTCTGGACGAGTTGAAGACGGTAGAGCGATAGCACTGCCTTTGTTGTCTGAGTTTTTAAAAACAAATGCAACATCGGATTATGTCGCGCAGTTGAACGATGCCATTGCGAGAAGTTATGTGAAATCAGGAAATTTAGCACTTGCTGATCAATATGCTTCCGATGCATATAGACGGGCAAAATCTGAGAATGTTGTTGAACTCATGGAAAAGACCAGCGAAACCATGGCCAGCATCAAACGCGCGCAAGGCCAGTTAAATAGTGCGCTGGAATACTATGACATTAACCTGGTACTAAAAAAGAAAGTGCTGGACGATCAGTTGCAAAAAAATCTGGCTTATCAACGAGTGAAGTTTGATACCCAGGATAAGACCAATCAACTGGCGCTGCTGGAACAAAAAAACAAGATACTGAACGTCGAAAAAAAATTAGCCCAACGCAATAAAGAAAGTTTACTCCTGCTCATTTCGCTGGCCGCCATACTGCTGACAATTTTGCTGGCATGGCTGCTCAGAACTTTGCATCAAAAAAACATTTTCCGCACCTCCGCGCAAATTGACGGGCTGACACTGGTCAGTAACCGCAGCCACTTCGTGGCGTGTGCCCTATCGCTGTTCCATAAGCCGGGTAAGCAGGTGAGCGTAGTGCTATTTGATATGGATTTATTTAAAAAAATCAATGACACTTTCGGCCATGCCGCCGGCGACTGGGTGCTTAAAACCGTCTGCCAGACAGTGAAGGCAGAGCTGGGAAAAACCGCTCAGGCCGGCATATTAGGGCGTCTGGGTGGCGAAGAATTTGCGATTTGTTTGTCAGATATTAGCGAGGCGGAAGTGCTGGCAATGGCTGAGCGCTGCCGGATTGCCGTTGCCGAAATTGATACGTCGGCCTGCGGTTACCGTTTTCCGATTTCAGCCAGCTTTGGTATCGCCAGCCGCGGTCAGTATGGGTTGCTGAGTTTTGAAGAGACATTGGCGGCGGCAGATAAGGCACTGTATTTCTCTAAGAGCGAAGGCCGCAATCGGGTCTCGGTGGGTCCGTGAGTATGCGCCAGTGTGTTTGCTCTGTTACTGCGTGCACAGCGCTGTGCTTGTCCGTAAGCGATATTTCAAAAAAATAGAAAATTCAACAATGACAAATCAAAAACCAGGTCGTCTGATCTGCGTAGGCACTGGCATGCGCATGGCGGGGCAGCTGACACCGATTGCGCAAAGTTATATTGAAACGTCTGATGTCGTGATCGCTGCGGTGCCGAATATTTTTGCCCGTAAATGGTTGCAAGATATCGCTAAAGAATACATCTGCCTGCTGGCTTACTACAGCGATTGCGATGTCGACGGTAAAGACCGGCGCGACACCTATCGCCGTATGGCAGACACAATACTGGAGCAAGTGCGCGCCGGTAAAACCGTGTGTGCGGCTTTTTACGGCCATCCTGGTATTTTTGCCTGTATCTCGCACATGGCAATCGCCGATGCACGAGCCGAAGGTTTTAGTGCTGAGATGGAGCCGGGTATCTCGGCCGAAGACTGTCTGGTGGCCGATCTGGGTATCGACCCCGGCAAGTTTGGTATGCAGTCGATGGAAACGACCCAGTTTATGATTTATGAACGCAAGATAGACCCGACGGCGTTGCTGATACTGTGGCAGCCAGGTATTGCCGGTGATCTGAGCCTGAAAAGATTTGATACCAATACCGGGCATTTGCAAATTCTGGTCAATAAGCTGGCACGCGATTATCCGCTCGAGCATGAAGTGATTTTGTACGAGGCGGCCACCCACCCATTGGAGCAAACGCGTATGGAGACGATACGGCTAAAAGATTTACCGACTGCAGCGCTTAAGCAAATTACCACTCTGGTGATTCCGCCGGCGCGGGCAATGACGCTGGATCAGGCGATTGTGGAGCAGCTAACGGCGCTGTCTCCAGGAAAAACAGCGCTGGATGAGGCCGCTTGAAGCAGATTTTTGTCTTTCAGGTAAATCTCTTTTAACTACAGTTGTTGCGCCAAAATGGTTTGTCAACATCTGGCGATAGCAATGAAAAAAATGCAATCAATTCAACTGGCAAGTGCGCTCGGGTTCATGTTGGCTGCAACTCTGCCGCTGGCTTAAGCACAAATACCAATGCCAACACAAATGCCGACACCGGCACCGCCGCCAGTAGACAACTCTGTCGACGGTATTTTCAGTGCGCTCACTTCCAGCCATGATTTGCCAGTGAGCGTTGATACCCTGATAGCGAACGGCGCGAAGCGGCCTGCGGTCATGGCGTTTGCCGCCGCCGGCAAACGTGAAGATCAGCCGGCATGAATAATGCCGGGTGCGAGCTAGGACATAAAAATTGACAGCCAGGGCTGCCAATTTTTATGCTTAGGCTGGGGTTCCTTGCCCGCTTATTCCTGCTTACGCCTACTTATTTTAGCTTATTCCAGGTCTTTTTTCTTTTCAGCTTCTTCGTCGACAATCACTGCCGAATCGTCCAGATAGCGCTCCATTAACTGAAAAAAGCGATCATAAAACTGGCCGGTGGGTATAGTCTCGCTGGCTACCTTGACCAGCGAATCGTCGGTGGCGCCGAAAGGCAGCGACACCGAACCCAAGGCGCCTACCCCTATGCTGGCCGAGTTGCTGCTTTTTTTGAGTGAGTAACGGTCGCGTACGGCATTGGCAAACACGGTAGTGCTGTTGCTGCCTTTGCCATCGGCCGCGCAGACCACGTTAAACTCAATTTCTACATGGATCTCGCTATCGCGTTGAAATTTTCTGCGTCCTTTTAGAAAGGCTGATTTGGATTCGCTAATCACATAGCCCTGGCTTAACAGGGCGCGCCGCGCGGCTTCGCAAGAAGCGGCGTCGGATGCCGAAAATGAGTGGGAAAACACATCGGTGGAACCAAACTCTTCATGTTGCGACACCACTTGTTTGGTCGTCGCACAGCCGGACATCAGGATGCTGGCGAAACACAGCACCAGCAAAGCGATGGTGCCACGCTTGTTGAATGTCAGAATGGTCGGGCTAGCCGGGCTGATAGGGTGGGATCTGAACATACGCAAAATTTTATGCAATGACCTTGTTGTACGGTAGGGGTGAATTGTACGCTAACTCAATTATTAGTCTGTCATTAGTCTGGGCTACAATGGGATAGTTCAATATTTCTTCGTTTGTGTTCATGTTTAAAACCATCCGTATCGTGATTTTGTTGTTTATTCTGGCTGCCGTTGCGCTGGCAACCTGGCGCGCCAAGAGCGATGCCGTGGCATGGAAATATACACTCACGGTCCATGTTTTCCCTGTCAACGGCGATGGCAGTGCCACGGCAGAACGTTACATACGCGCCTTAACTGTCGATGAATTTACTCCTCTGGAGCGCTTCATGCGTGATGAGTCCAGGCGTTATGGGCGCGCTTCTGAGGCCTCGATAGAAATGCGTCTGGGGCCAGTGCTGGCGACGCCGCCACCGCCGCCACCAAGTGTATCGGCGGCGTCCACGCGCGGCGCGCATGCCCTGGCGGTGATGTGGTGGAGCCTGCGATTGCGCTGGTGGGCTTACCAGAATACCCAGGTCGCCGGCCCCGGGCCGCAAGTGAAATTATTTGTTTTGTATTTTGACCCGGCACGGCATTCGCAGTTGGATCACTCTACCGCTTTGCAAAAGGGCTTAATTGGCCGGGTGAATGTTTTTGCCGATCGCGCCATGAGTCGACAAAATAATGTGATCATTGCCCACGAATTTTTGCATACGCTGGGGGCTAGCGATAAATATGATCTGGCGACGACCTTACCGATTTTTCCGGATGGCTATGCCGAGCCGGAACGGGTGCCAGCCTTACCGCAGACGCTGGCAGAAATTATGGGTGGACGCGTTCCCTTGTCGGCCAGCGAAGCGGCGATTCCACATAGTTTGCAGGAAGTGGTGATAGGCACAAAAACTGCACAGGAAATTAACTGGCTGCATTGACGTCATGACGCTGACGGGACGGTATTTAGAATGTCAGTAATTTCCGCGCTACCTTGCTGTATTGAGTTGCGGCCATGCCGTTTCATGGATGCCGCGCCTTATTTTCCCCGATTTCATTTGTTTCATTTATCTTCGTAGTAATTTTAGAAAAATATTATGGCCAGACTTACACTGCAGTTCCCTGAGCATCAGTTTTATTACAGTACCCAGCTCACCGTCAGAGTGACCGATATTAACGGTGCTAACCATCTGGGGAATGACTCGATGATTTCCATGATCTCTGAAGCGCGTGCGCGCTTTTTGTTTGAGTTCGGTATCCGCGAAACCGAAAGTGACGGTATCGGCATTATCGTGACCGATCTGGCCACGACCTATAAAAACGAAGCACATGCCCGTGATCAGTTGCTGTTTGAGGTCGGTGTGATGGATTTTAATGCCTATGGCGGCGACATCACTTTTCGCATCACGCGCCCGCTGGATCAGGCTCTGGTGGCGATGGCCAAATCCGGCTTTGTTTTTTTTAGCTATAAAGAAAAACGTGTGGTACCGATGCCGGAAGAGTTTCGCGATAAGTTTCCTGCTGTGAATTTTTTACCATCGTAAGTATTATTTGCCGACGAATGTTGATCATCTCCAACCGTGTTAACCGAGGGAGCTAGCTATGAGTTCACCTGAACTGGTGTTGCAGGTATTGCGCACCGAATTGCGCCGTGCCGGCATGACCTATAAGGCATTAGCCGAACGCATACAGATGAGTGAATCGAGCGTGAAGCGCATGTTCGGGCAAAAAGATATGTCTTTATCGCGGCTGGCGCAAATTTGCAAAGCCGCCGGGATCGCCATGGAAGACGTCTTGCGCCAGGCCGCCGATGTCACGCCGCATGCCGATACCCTGACACTGGCGCAGGAACGTTCTTTGATGAGCAATCCGAAGTTACTGCTGGTGGCGATTTGCTGCCTTGGCCACTGGACGCTGGAGCAGATTATTGAAACCTACGATTTATCCGAGGCCGAATGTGTTTTGGGATTAATCGAGCTTGATAAGCTGGAATTTATTGAGCTAAGGCCGATGAATCGCTACCGCTTACGTGTTTCCAGTGCGTTTCATTGGCGCGCTGACGGCCCTGTGCAGGAATATTTCAGAGAGTTTGTTGTGGCCGATTATTTTAATGGGCGTTTTGATGGTGTCGGTGAAACCCTGATGTGTGTGCCGGCCCGTCTGTCACTGGCGAGTGCCGCTGAGTTGCTGCAAAAAATACAGCAGTTGGCAGCTGAACTGGCGCGCTTGCATCAGGAAGACCGGCGTTTACCCGCGGATGAGCGCGATGGCTTTACCCTGTTACTGGGTTTTCGCTCTTGGGAATTTGCCGCATTCACCGCCTTGCGCCGCCCTAAAACTATGGCAGACGTCAAAAGCAGTGTGCGTCATCAGTTAGGGCATGCTCACCAGACCGGGCCCAAGAAAAGATAGAGCGTAGATCCATAGCCGCGGGTTGTGCCGCTACCAAAATAGAGCGGACCAAAACGGCTATCTAAAGAGAGAAAGGCGCTGGCGCTTTGCTTGATTTTACTGAACCTGAGCGATTCACCCGCCGCAAAGCCGCCACCCAATTCTGCCGAAAACCCGGCGCGTATCGAACCACCGAGGGCAGTGGGCATGCTGCCAATCCGGCGCGCCATGACGACCCGGCCCAACGCCACGGTGTTATTGGAAAGCGAATCAGCAGGGGTGCCCGACAAGCGTAAAAAGCCACCGAGCGAGATCGGTGCGGCGCCGCGTTGTGATTTGGCCCACTCGCCATAAATATGTCCGGCCCAGTCGTCTGTATGAAAGGCTGACATGGCGATAATTGATGAGCGTGCCAGTGAGCGTTCGCCATTATTCACCGAGGGCGAGCGCTCCCATCCGGCGCTCAGGAATTGACCACGGCTAGGGAAGGCCAGCGAGTCTAGCGTATCGACTCTGAAGCGGATAAATTGGGTGGTGTCGAAAACGCTGCCCGCCAGCAGCGGGTCTTCGGGTAGTTCAGCTTTATATTTGCCGAACTGCCGGTTAACACCAAGTTCAATATCGCCCCAGTTGGCAAGCTGACGCCCGAAGGCGAGTGTGGCGCTAGTGGTTTTATACCCCAGTCGTAGTACTTTTCTGCCCTGATCGTATTCATCCAGAAAGGACGATGCATACTGCAATGAGGGTGCCAGATACCAGGCAGAACCGGCACCTAAGGGTTGAAATAATTGGGAGCCGATTTCGCGCTGAGAGCCGATTTTGGCGAGCGAGCGCAACTCCCCACCCCACGGATTCAGGGATGACGCGACATGCATGGCACCGAGTGCAAAGCGGTTACTGTCGCCAAAATCGCTGGCCAGCTCTAAGCCTATACGCAGACGGTTGCGCCCCCAGTTGGCTTCACTGGTTTTGATCACGATGTCGCGTTGCGCATCATGGTCGGTAATTTCTGTTTCTACGTGATCAAGGTCGCCCCGCCCGTAAAGCTTGCCGGTGGCTAAGCGTACCTGTTCTTCACTGACCATCTGCCCTGGCTGCAAACCCGACTGCACAATGATGGCCTTGGGATTGACATAGTTGCTACCCTGAACCTCTATCTTGTTTAGTTTTACCGGAACATCAGGAACTAAAAACGAAGCGATTCTATTGTGTTCAAGATCGCTATAGTCCGCCTCAGGCACGGCTAGCTTTTCTAGCCGTGCTGCGAGTTGGCGGGTTGCTACATCGCCAGCTTGCATGGCTTGCTGGTAATTGCGAAAATCAAGGAAGCTAATGCCGTTCAGATCGGGGGCAATCAGAATATCCTGCGGGCGTAATTCCTTGATGGAGCGCTGTACGTTTTGTTCGGTCAGAATCTGCAACATTTGCTGCGCCACGCTGATGGCGCTACCCAATTCTTTTTCTTCTGCCAGCGGCGTGCCGACATTGACCGCAATGACGATGTCGGCACCCATTTTATGCGCCATGTCGATAGGCAAATTACGCACCAGACCGCCATCCACCACCAGCCGTTTATTGATGTGCACGGGCGCAAATACGCCAGGCACTGCCAGCGACGCGCGTAAAGTCAGCAGCAGAGGCGTATCGTGGAGTTCTATCAGCTCGCCCGTGACCAGGTCAGACACCACGGAACGGAACGGCAGCGCCAGTTTGTTGACCGGGTCATCGCGGGTGCCACTGGGTAGCAGGCGGGCTAAAGCTTGTTCCAGCGCGGCATTGCCAGCGGCCGACGGCGGCAATGACAGGCCCGATTTAGTGATGGCAAACTCGATGCGCGATGGCAGTAGTACGTCTTCTTCGCGCCGCCGGAAATCAAGATCGTCACGTGCCGGCCGGTCAGCCAGCACACTGTCCCAGGCGGTATTTTTAACAATCTGCTCTAGCTCTTCGACGGTGCGGCCAGCCGCATAGGCACCGCCTACCACCGACCCCATACTGGTGCCGACCACCATATCGACCGGAATATGCATCTCTTTAAGTACGCGCAGCACGCCGATGTGGGCAAAGCCGCGGGCACCGCCACCTGATAACACCAACGCAATTTTAGGTCTGGTCGTGGTATTGGCACTGTTGTCGGGAGCTGGGTTTGCCAGCGTATCGGCTCGGGCTGTGTCGAAGGAGACTCCCAGAGAAAGAGCGCAGAGCAAAAGAAGCGTGCGGTAGAACGGCATAGTCAAAAGCGCTGTAAAGCGGTTAGTTAAGGTGCTAGTTGAGGTGGCTAGTTGAGGTAGTAAGTTGATGTAGTGAGTTGAGGTCATAGCGACATGAGGATGTGCTAGGGTCCGCAACATAGTGTGTTTTTTTGAGAGAAAGTTCAAAAAGATCAGGAAAATCAGTAAAAAGCGCCCCGACGATCGTATTTATATCGGCTTAGCCAGCTTAAAAACTGCCGGCGAACTGATAACGCTGACCCGGGTGCCACATGGTGACGATGGTAGCGATTTTTCCTTGCGACAGGGTTTTTCGGTGCAGTACCAGGCAGGCTTCTTTGTTAGAGATATGCAGCATGTCGGCGATAGGCTTGGGTGGTAATACAGCTTCAATGCGGTAATCGACAGCTTGCAGGGGGGCGACGGCGACTAGGTATTCATTGGGCGTCATGATGGAAAAATTTTGTGCCAGATAATCTGGTGCCAATGCTGAATTGACCCAGCGGTCCTCGACTTGTATCGCGATATTATTTTCAAAATGGACGATAACGGAATGAAATAAGCGGTGCTTTAGCTCCACCTGAAAGCGTTGCGCCATTTGCTCGTTGGCGTTAATGGCGCTCAATTCGTGCAATTGACTGCGATGCGCATGCCCGCGCGAGCGAATTTCTTGCGCGATGCTTTTGATCTCGACCAGCGTTGCCTGATATTTATGTTGTGCGACATAGGTGCCGGAGCCCTGAATCCGCGTCAGAATCTGTTCAGTGGTGAGTTCGCGTACGGCACGGTTGACCGTCATACGGGAGACGCTAAACTGTTCCGCTAACGCCGCTTCCGAAGGAATAGCGTCGCCTTCTTTCCAGGTGCCTGACTGGATTTCCGTCAATAAATAATCTTTGATACGCTGGAATGCGGGCCGGTCGGGGGAGGTGGCTGGTTTCACTATCGCTCTGCAGGAAATTTTTCTGCATTGTCTCATACGAATGGGGTGGATGATTTGATTTGCGCAGCTCGTTTGCCAGCGACTTGCTGTCGACGAATAAGCCATATTTGCGCACTGTAGTGCTTTATTTGGCATTGAATGATTGCATTGAGCGACGGTATTTCAGCGGTATTTCAGCGGAATTCGCAGGCTAAATCTTCTTGCAATAGTTGTATATACAACTTACACTGCAATTCATCAATCATTCTGCTGAACGTATTGGCAGGTTTTTTTGTTCAAATTGTGAGGGTGAGGCCATGAATAACGATCCACGCTGGGACGCAAGTCGCGAAATCCGTGCACCACGCGGTGCCCAAAAGGTCTGCAAGACCTGGGTGGCAGAAGCTGCTTATCGCATGATTCAGAATAATCTGGACCCGGAAGTCGCTGAAAACCCTAAGCATCTGGTGGTGTATGGCGGCATTGGCCGCGCGGCACGTAACTGGGAATGCTTTGATCAGATTTTGGCCAGCCTCAAAGAATTAGGCGAAGAAGAAACTTTGTTGATCCAGTCGGGTAAGCCGGTCGGCGTCTTCGCCACCCATGCCGACGCACCGCGCGTCTTGATCGCCAATTCTAATCTGGTGCCAAAGTGGGCTAACTGGGAACACTTTAACGAACTCGACCGTAAGGGCTTGTTCATGTATGGCCAGATGACGGCCGGCAGCTGGATTTATATCGGCACCCAGGGCATCGTGCAAGGCACTTACGAAACCTTTGCCGAAGCGGGGCGTCAGCATTTTAATGGTGACTGGGGCGGGCGTTGGATATTAACCGCAGGTTTGGGTGGTATGGGCGGTGCGCAGCCTCTGGCCGCGTCGTTTGCCGGTGCGGTATCGCTGAATATTGAATGTCAGCAAAGCAGTATTGATTTCCGTCTGCGTACCCGCTATGTCGACAAGCAAGCCAAAGACCTGGACGATGCGCTGGCGCTGGTGGCCTATCATTGCGCCCGCAAAGAGGCGATCTCGATCGCCTTATTAGGGAATGCGGCAGAAATTTTGCCGGAACTAGTGAAGCGCGCTCAAGCCGGCGGTATTGCACCTGACCTGGTTACCGACCAGACTTCGGCTCATGACCTGATCAATGGTTATTTGCCGATCGGCTGGACCGTCGCGCAATGGAAGGCCGCGCAAGCCGATCAGACCCAACACGCTGCATTGACTGACGCTGCGGCGCATTCTTGTGCGGTGCATGTGCAGGCGATGCTCGATTTTCATGCGATGGGCATTGCGACGGTGGATTACGGCAATAACATCCGTCAGGTGGCGTTCGACACCGGTGT
>JBBQNW010000019.1:0-21979 GCA_038330335.1 Burkholderiales bacterium
AATCTCGTCCAGACGTGCCATATCGGCTTTCTCATCGGCCATGACAGGCGCGCTTGCCAGCACCAGGCTAAGCAAGCCGCTTCGCCCGGCGAGCCTGGCAAGTCTGGCAATCCGGGAATACCAGAATGTATATTTTGTCAACATAAACCTGAGCCGTCAGCGCTACTGCTGTGCATTACTGTTTTACCTTACTGCATGGTCGTATCATTGGTGTCATTCAGTGACTGGCACTCGAGCCCGTATCTTAGCATTTTCGAGATAGAAATACGTGCTTTGCAGCAACGCTCTGATACAAAATTATTTTGCCGTCTTCGCCACTTCATCCTGATAGTTTGCCCTGGGCTTAAGCAGCGAGCGATGGGTACTCGGATGCAAGATCATGGCAACGCTGCCGGGCGCGATCAAAGGAATCATCCAGCCCGCGCAATTGAATTTTTCTGTGATGCACACCGCCGTTTTTATTGACCAGGGAAAAATACGCACCGGCACCGGGTAGCGAAACAGCATGCTGAGTAAATAGATGCCGGCCATGCAACATGTTTAATTTCTGAGGAAACAAAAGGTCGGCTGATCTATATTTATATTATTTTTTGCAACTTATTTTGTAGTAAATTTTTAGCTTATTTGCAACTTAATGACTTGATGGCTAAGACAACTTCGCAAATGGCAAGCCATGCCTCTCGTATTCCTGACGCCGTATTCATCAGCATCTGACAGCCAGCACATTGCAAGTGATAGTAAGCCTAAGCCCGCATTCATCGGTTAAAATGGCAGGCTAATTTGTGGTGCGCGCATTGTCCGGCATACCAAGCTCGATTGATTTTTTACCAAGATACTCATCCATGCTCGATAACCTTACCCAACGCCTAGCCAAAGTCGTCAAGACCATGCGCGGCGAAGCACGTCTGACTGAATCCAATACCGCAGAAATGCTGCGTGAAGTGCGCATGGCCTTATTGGAAGCCGACGTTGCCCTGCCCGCCGTACGCGAGCTGATTGCCCGCGTCAAAGAAAAAGCGCTGGGCGAAGAAGTCATCAGCTCACTCACCCCGGGGCAGGCACTGGTCGGCGTGGTGCAAAAAGAACTGGCCTCGCTGATGGGCGCCGACTTGGGCGAAGACGCCTATCAGCTCAGCTTTGCCTGCCAACCACCGGCAATCATCCTGATGGCCGGTTTGCAAGGTGCCGGTAAAACCACCACCGTCGGTAAGCTGGCCAAATATCTGCGCGAGCAAAAAAAGAAAAAAGTATTGACCGTTTCTACTGACGTGTATCGTCCTGCGGCGATTGGCCAGCTGCAGACCGTCACCGCCCAGGTCGGTGCAGACTTTTTCCCTTCGCTGCCAACCGATAAGCCGGTCGACATCGCTCTGGCGGCCTTAGACTACGCCAAAAAACATTATCACGATGTGCTGATCATCGATACCGCGGGTCGCCTGGGTATCGACGAAGCGATGATGCTGGAAATATCGGCAGTGCATGCCGCAGTCAAACCGATAGAAACCCTGTTCGTGGTCGATGCCATGCTGGGTCAGGATGCCGTCAACACGGCTAAAGCCTTTAACGATGCCTTACCGCTGACCGGCGTGGTCCTGACCAAGCTCGATGGTGATTCACGCGGCGGCGCTGCGTTATCGGTGCGCTACGTGACTGGCAAGCCAATCAAGTTCGCCGGTGTGTCAGAAAAACTCGATGGCCTGGAAGCCTTTGACCCGACCCGCATGGCTAATCGCGTGCTGGGGATGGGCGATATTCTGGCGCTGGTAGAGTCTGCACAAAAAGGTATGGATGTCGCAGCGGCACAAGATCTGGCACAAAAACTCAAGGTCGGCGGCAAGTTCGACATGAACGACTTTAAGCTGCAACTGACGCAGATGAAAAAAATGGGTGGCCTCGCTAACCTGATGGATAAACTGCCGGCACAGTTACAACAAGCCGCCAACGGTGCCAACATGGATCAGGCGGAAAAACAAGTACGCCGCATGGAAGGCATGATCAACTCCATGACGCCATTAGAACGCGCCAAGCCCGACCTGATCAAGGCCTCACGCAAACGCCGGATCGCGGCCGGTGCCGGGGTGCAGATTCAGGAAGTCAACCGTATGCTGGCACAATTTGAACAGATGCAATCGATGATGAAAAAACTCAAAGGCGGCGGCATGATGAAGATGCTACGCGGAATGAAAGGCATGATGCCCGGCAAGCGTTAATTCGATGTTGCTCGGGCGGGAAACGCCGGAGCTATCGATGAATAATTGTCGACCGAGCGCCATCGCCGGACAGCTATATATTCGGCTGATTCCGGCTTTTTTTATGTCAAACCGGCCTCTGCTGCAGATTCCGTCACATTTTCAACAAATAGTGACAAAAAACACTTGCATCCCCCTGCAAAGCCCACCACTATAAGAGATGCGTGACATGGCGCATTTTCCACGATATTTGTGAAGGAGCCTAATATGGCAACAGCACCAAAAAAAACGGCAGCAAAACCAGCAGTAGCAGCAGTCACTAAGCCTGCAGCCGCTCCTAAAGCTGCAGCAAAACCAGCAGCAAAAGTAGCGACTAAAGCGGTCGCAAAGGCAGACGCTCCAGCGCGTAAGCCAAACGCCGCATTCATGAAACCAATGACTATTTCCCCTACACTGGCAGCAGTGATCGGTACCGCAGCAATTCCGCGTACTGAAGTCACCAAGAAAGTATGGGAATACATCAAGAAGCATGATCTGCAAGATGCGGCAAACCGTCGCAACATCAACGCAGATGACAAGTTGAAAGCTGTTTTCGGCGGCAAAGCACAAGTCTCCATGTTTGAAATGACAAAACTGATATCCGGCCATCTGTCCTGATTGTCAGCTGAGTTGTGAGTTGTAATTGAGCGCTATTGACTCACTGTTGATTTACCCTTGATTTATCCTTGATTCATCATCGGTCGGTGAATACGCTCCAGTTCAGTTGGGGAGCTTATTGGGGATTGTTCTATCCCAATCCCAAACAAAAAAGCCCGCATCGCGCGGGCTTTTTTGTTTTTATCATCAGCATCAGTTTAAATTTAATAGTTACCGCAAGTGACCGTTCTAAAATTGGGCTCGCGCCCGGTTTCCGTAGCACCCGGCTTACGCCCGACAACGCAATACGAGCCCCGCGAGGTCGTCACCTTGGTCATTGGCGTACCGTCAGCCATGATGAAATTTTGCGTCGTCATCTCGCGCTCAATACCGGCGGCAGCCACATTATGCTCAAAGGCCTGAAACGACGATGCTGCGGGTTTAGCAGGAAACTGATTTAAGACCGGATACGCACGCTGTAAATCCTGACTGATTTGCCGCACATCGCGATTCAGTAAGGGCGTGGTAATCCCATCGCTCGCCAGCTCCGGTGCCGTGACACTGGTTTGTGCCGGGGCTGTCGCTGAAGGACTGAGCGGCGTCACGCTAGATCGGGCAGGCAGCGTGGGCGACTTAGAAAATTTGGTAGAGCCAACCAACGCAAGTGCGGTCACGGGTACGGCCCTGACATGCTTAACTGCCAGCAAATTAAGCAACATTATTTTTTTTGATGGCGGCGCTGCCGGTGGCAGCATCGGACTCGGCCACAGCATCAGCAAGAGAATATGCGCGAAGACAACGGCACTGATCGCTTGCCAGCGTAACGATGAGTGCATCAGTGGCATGTCAAACGCATGTCAAGCGCCATCCCTAAGCACATCTCCGGGCTGATCTCTGAGCCTTTGTGTATTCACTGTAGTCTCATCTTCGATATTCCCAATTTTTCCAGTTCGCCAGCACCGCATTTGGGTACTCAGGCCGCCCGCGACTGCCGTTGTAGCGGCCGAGCGCCAGATATAAATTACCCGCCTCCATGTCAATATACAGACGTAAAATCGCGCAGCCATAACGTAAATTCGATTGCATCTGAAACAGCTTCTGGGCATCGCGGTCACCAATCACGCGCGACCAGAACGGCATCACTTGCATATAACCACGTGCGCCCACTACGGAAGTCGCATATTTACGAAAAGCCGACTCGACCTGAATCAGCCCCAATACCATGGCAGGATCCAGCCCGGCACGCCTGGATTCATACCAGACCGCTGCCAAAAATTCCAGCCGGGTTTGTTTGTCACTGATGCGCCGCGTCAAACGATCAGACATCTCCCCCAGCCAATGCAGATATTTGATACGCTCCTCAATCTGATCAAAACTGGGTTTGGGTGGCCTGGGATCGGTCACTAGTTTAGACAAAGCCAGCCGGACAGAATCGGCCATGGCTTCTTCTTTCTGATTACCGGCAAACGACGACGGACAAAACAGCAGTGTAAAGATCAGGCCCGCGGCCAAGCTCAAGCTCAAACTCAAACTCAAACTTAATTTCAATTTTGCCTGCGGCCAGAAATTGAGCGATGCCGCCACAGCATCGCTCACTTGAAGCCAATTTCGCACCTGATGCGTGCGCTTGAACATAGACGCCATTCTGTTGGTTTATTTTCCGGCTAACTTAGCCTGAATGAAGGCAAACATGTCTTCAAGCGGCACGACACTCGCTTCGGTATCACGGCGCCCCTGATATTCGAGTTTGCCGTCTTTCAGGCCACGCTCACCGATTACCACCCGATGCGGAATCCCGATCAACTCCCAATCGGCAAACATGGCACCCGGACGCTGACCTCGGTCGTCCAGAATCACATCGACCCCAGCTGCCAATAATTCTGCGTACAGCTTTTCGGTCTGTTCTTTGACAGCCTCACTCTTGTCCATGCCCATAGGACACAGAACGACTTCAAACGGAGCGATGGCGGTCGGCCAGATGATGCCTTTATCGTCAAAATTTTGTTCGATCGCTGCGCCCAGTATGCGCGTCACGCCGATACCATAACAGCCCATTTGCAAGAATTGCGGCTTGCCGTTTTCATCCAGAAACGTGGCTTTCATCGACTCGGAATAACTCGTGCCGAGCTGAAACACGTGTCCGATTTCAATCCCGCGCTGGATTGCCAGTACGCCCTTACCATCCGGCGAAGGATCACCTGCCACCACGTTACGTAAATCGGCCACCATGGCTTCCGGTAAATCGCGCCCCCAGTTAGCACCGGTGTAGTGATAATCAGCTTCGTTAGCACCGCAAACAAAGTCACCCATCATGGCAACGGTGCGATCGGCCACCACATGCACTGGCAACTTGGTAAGGATAGGGCCCAAATACCCGGGGCGCGTACCAAAATATTCAAGGATTTCATCTTCGGTTGCAAAACGGTGGTTCTCCAAACCAGGCAACTTACTCACCTTAATTTCATTGAGCTCATGATCGCCGCGCAACAACAAAAGCCAGACTTGTTTATTGACCTGCCCTTTTTCCTCGGTTTCCACCGTTAAAACGATGGACTTCACGGTTTGCTGCAAAGGAATCGCCAGAAATTCCGCGACGTCTTCGCATTTGGCTTTGCCAGGCGTTGCCGTCTTGGTCAAATTCGCCGTGGCGGCTTGCCGTTCGCTGAATACAGCGACAGCTTCAGCGGCTTCCATATTGGCGGCAAAATCTGAGGTCGGGCAATATACTAAAGCATCTTCACCGGTATCGGCGATCACATGAAACTCGTGCGAGCCAGAGCCGCCAATGGCGCCATTGTCCGCAGCAACAGCGCGGAACTCCAGACCAAAACGCGTAAAAATGCGGGTATAAGCATCAAACATGATCTGATACGACTGCTTTAATCCCTCAACATTGCGGTCAAAAGAATACGCGTCTTTCATGGTGAATTCACGCCCGCGCATCAGGCCAAAACGCGGACGGCGTTCATCGCGGAACTTGGTCTGGATATGATAAAAATTCACTGGTAATTGACGATATGACTTTATTTCTTGTCGTGCCACGTCGGTTACGGCTTCTTCCGAAGTTGGTTGAATAATGAAATCACGTCCATGCCTGTCCTTGACACGCATCAGTTCAGCGCCGTATTTTTGCCAGCGACCGGTCTCTTGCCATAATTCAGCAGGCTGCACCACAGGCATCAGCATTTCAATGGCCCCGGAGCGATTCATTTCTTCGCGGACAATCTTTTCTACCTTGCGAATGACGCGCAGTCCCATCGGCATATAGTTGTAAATACCCGAACCAAGACGTTTAATCATGCCGGCACGCATCATCAATTTATGGCTGACGATTTCGGCATCGGCAGGGGCTTCTTTTAAAGTGGAAATAAAAAATCGTGTGGCGCGCATGACAATGATTCTTTTCAAAAATTGAGGGTTATAATCATCCCAATTTTAAAGGATTAGTTGGCTAATGCGCCTACTCTTTGCATATTTGATGATGGAAACTGCGCCTTATTTGCATTTTTATGTGATGGACAACGTGTTCAGTGGTGTAAGCACACGTTAACTTCAAGCACAACATCGCCTGACATCCTCAGAGCGAGCCGTTTAGCCACAGAAAGTTTTGAGGTTGAACATGCTAGATCGTGAAGGCTTTCGGCCTAACGTTGGCATCATATTGCTTAACGCCGCCAACGAAGTGTGGTGGGGCAAGCGCGTGCGCGAGCACTCCTGGCAATTTCCACAGGGCGGCATCAAATACGGTGAATCGCCAGAACAAGCCATGTTTCGTGAGTTGGAGGAAGAGACTGGCTTGCTGCCCGAGCACGTCAAAGTCATCGGTCGCACCCGCGACTGGTTGCGCTATGAAGTGCCGGATCATTTTATTAAACGCGAGATACGCGGGCACTATCGCGGGCAAAAACAAATCTGGTTCTTGCTGCGCATGGTGGGTCGTGATTGCGATGTCAATCTGCGTGCCAGCAATCATCCTGAATTTGATGCCTGGCGCTGGCATGAATACTGGGTACCCTTAGACGTCGTCATCGAATTCAAGCGTGGCGTGTATCAACTCGCCTTACAGGAATTGTCCCGTTTCATCCATCGTACCGATCATTTAGGCGCGCCACGCAAGTCTGTGCGAACGTTGGAGCAGGGACAAGAATCCACTCCGGCGCAAGAAGAGCCGAAAGACGAGTCTCAAACAGGCGACGATCAGGATATTAGTAAAAAAATATGAAAAATACGCATTCTTTCTCATTTAAAAAACGCCTCATGGGCACCGGCATCCCGGTTTTTTTAATGGCTGGCGTGACCCTGGCTTTACTTAATCCCATGGCCCGGTTAGCGCAAGCTGCAGAAAAAGAACAGGATAGCAATAAAGAATGGCAGGAAACCTCATGGCAATTGCCTGCTGCACCGCAAGCAGAAAATCTGTTGCCGTTTTACGCTAGCAGCAGCCAGTCATTTTCTCTGGATGCCAAATCCCTGAGCGTGGCCAGTGACGGCAGCATACGTTACAGTTTGATATCGACCAGTACTGGTGGCGCAAAAAATATCAGCTATGAAGGCATTCGCTGCCAGACCGCTGAGAAAAAACTCTATGCGTTTGGCCGGCCGGATGGCAGCTGGTCAGCGTCGCGCCGGGATCAGTGGGAAATGATTTCCGACACAGGCGTCAATAAACAGCACAGCATCCTGCTCTATGATTACTTCTGCGAAGGTAAAACCATTGCAGGAAAAGCCGAGCAAATCCTCGGCAGAATCAAGAGAAAACAGCCGCTTAAACCCTACTAAAGTCTTATTAACGCCTTAGCGGACTTATCGGCTTGATTGATCTTATTGATCGCATTGATCTTCTTAAGCAACTCACTCAAACTGATTTACTGACAAAAAAGCCCTCTCATTCCTGAGAGGGCTTTTCTTTGATACAGGCAAAAGTTCAGACAAAAGTTCAGACAAAAATTCAATCAAAACGAATAAAAACTATTCGATCGCCTTGACCATATCTTCAATCACTTTTTTGGCATCGCCAAAGACCATCATGGTTTTATCCATATAAAACAGTTCGTTATCCAGACCGGCATAACCGGAAGCCATCGAGCGCTTATTGACGATCACTGTTTTGGCTTTGTATGCTTCCAGAATCGGCATACCGGCGATCGCTGATTTAGGATCTTTCGCCGCAGGATTGACCACGTCATTCGCGCCCAACACCAGTACCACGTCAGCCTGGGCAAATTCGTTGTTGATGTCTTCCATCTCGAACACCTGGTCATACGGTACTTCTGCTTCTGCCAGCAAGACATTCATGTGACCAGGCATACGGCCTGCCACCGGATGAATCGCATACTTAACAGAAATACCTTTATGCGTCAGTTTTTCGGTCAGTTCTTTCAAGGAATGCTGGGCACGCGCCACTGCCAGACCGTAACCGGGAACAATGATGACGGTCTCTGCATTTCCCAACAGGAAGGCAACGTCATCGGCCGAACCCGATTTCACCGGACGCTGGGCCTGAGTGCCGCTAGCCGCTTCCACCGGCGCACCGCCAAAACCACCCAGCAACACATTGAAGAAAGAGCGGTTCATCGCCTTACACATGATGTAAGACAAAATAGCACCGGAAGAACCGACCAGCGAACCGGCAATGATCAACATCGAGTTATTGAGTGAAAAGCCAATACCTGCAGCAGCCCAACCGGAATAACTATTGAGCATGGATACCACCACCGGCATATCCGCGCCACCAATCGGAATAATGATCAGCACGCCCAGAACAAAGGCAATTGCAGTCATCAGTACAAATGGCAACCACGCAGGTGCCGTACCGGAATCGAAACAAAACGCCAACCCCAGAGCGACCATCGCCACTGCCAGCACCAGGTTAAGCATGTGCTGACCAGCAAAACTAACGGGGGCACCTTGAAACAGACGAAATTTATATTTGCCTGACAACTTACCAAACGCAATCACCGAACCGGAGAAGGTAATCGCGCCGACGAAGGTACCGATGAATAACTCTAAGCGGTTACCAAACGGAATCGCCGCATCACGTGTTGTGATATTGAAAATCCATGGTTCGGCAACCACTGCCACCGCGATACAGACTGCTGCCAGACCGATCAGAGAGTGCATCGCAGCAACCAGTTCCGGCATCTTGGTCATCTCGACACGCTTGGCCAACGTGGCGCCAATACCGCCACCGACCACCACGCCAAAAATCACCAGACCATAGCCCAGACCAGAGCCAGACGACTCGGCTTTGAGCTTGACTATCAAGGCGATCGTGGTGGCCACAGCCAATGCCATACCTGCCATACCAAACGCGTTACCACGTCGGGCACTAGAGGGGTGAGATAAGCCTTTTAAGGCTTGAATAAAACACACTGAGGCAATCAGATACAACATTGCGACCAAATTCATACTCATTATTTGTTCTCCTTAGCCACTACTTTTGGCTCTTTTTTCTTGAACATTTCGAGCATTCTCTGGGTAACCAAAAACCCGCCAAAGACGTTGACGGCAGCCAGCGCGACCGCCAGTGTCCCCATGACTTGCGCCAGCGCACCTTCGGTCAGGCCGGCGGCCAACATCGCCCCGACAATAATAATGGCTGAAATCGCATTCGTGACCGCCATCAAAGGGGTATGCAATGCGGGGGTAACGGTCCAGACCACGTGATAGCCGACGTAAATGGCCAGTACAAAAATGATGAGGTTGGTAAGGGTATGACTAACTTCCATGATGTCCTCTCGGTTTAAATTATTAAGACATGCAATACATTCGATACCTGCAATAGCAATTACAGAACATTCATCCAATTTTTACGAAACACAAATTGAGTAAGCGCAGAGCAAAAGCCGAAACAAAAAAATCAGTACTCTTTAAGACTGGTGATCTGATTCTTGCCATCGACAAAAACAACTTTTGGCTTAAAACCGGCCAGCTCCTCTTCAGTCATAGGTGCATAGGTGCAAATAATCATCAGATCACCTAATTGCACCCGACGCGCGGCAGCGCCATTGAGCGAGATTTCACCGCTGCCACGTTTGCCTTTAATGACATAGGTGGAAAAGCGTTCGCCATTGTTGACGTTGTAGAGCTCAATCTGCTCGTGTTCCCTGATGTCGGCGGCATCCAGCAGATTTTCATCGATCCCGCACGATCCTTCATAGTGCAGGTCACACTGGGTTACAGATGCGCGATGAATTTTGGCGCGGAGCATATTTCTTTGCATGGTAGTTCCTGTTTCCGTATTGCTTTTAGTATTGCTGCTTGGATATTAAGATAGATACTATTTTTTGAAGACTACTTTTTCAACACTTCACCACCGGCGCAGACCAGGGTAGCGGCAATGATTTCATCTTCGCGGTTAATCACCAGAGCGGCGTCTTTGTCGATAATCAGCTTGAGGAAATCGAGCACATTACGCGCATACAAGGCCGATGCATCCGCCGCCAGCAGCGTCGCCAGATTTGGCTCGCCGATGATATGCACGCCATATTTAGTGACGGTTTTGCCTAATTCTGACAAAGGACAGTTACCGCCTTGCTCGACCGCCATATCCACAATGACCGAACCTGGCTTCATGGCTTTGACTGTCTCTTCCGAAATCAGGATTGGTGCCTTGCGTCCTGGGATCAGTGCGGTGGTGATGATGATATCAGCCAGTTTCGCACGCTCATGCACTAACGCTGCCTGACGTGCCATCCATGCAGCGGGCATGGAACGGGCATAGCCACCGCTGCCTTTGGCAATTTCGCGCTCTTCATCGGTCTCATACGGGACATCGATAAATTTGGCACCGAGCGATTCGACTTGCTCTTTCACCGGTGGACGCACGTCTGAGGCTTCAATCACCGCCCCTAAGCGCTTGGCAGTCGCAATAGCCTGCAGGCCAGCCACACCGACGCCCATGATCAGGACCCGGGCCGCTTTCACGGTACCGGCAGCGGTCATTAACATCGGCATAAAGCGCTGATATGTATTGGCTGCCAACAACACCGCTTTATATCCGGCGATATTCGCTTGCGAAGAGAGCACATCCATCGACTGCGCGCGGGTAATTCGCGGAGCCGCTTCCAGTGCAAATGCGCTCAGACCGTGTGCGGCCATTGCTGCATTATTCTCAACATCAAACGGGTTCAACATGCCGACCAGTACCGTCCCTGATTGAATCAGCGTACGTTCTTCGGCCGACGGTGCGCGCACTTTCAGCACCAATTCGGCAGCAAAAGCATCGGCCGCAGTGCCGATTTGCGCCCCTGCAGCCTGATACGCTTCGTCGGTAATGCTGGAAGCGACTCCGGCACCAGCTTGCACGATGACCTGATGCTTGCCATTCACATATTTTTTAATGGTTTCTGGGGTTGCCGCTACACGCGTCTCGCCCGGCCGGGTCTCGGCGGGAATGCCGATTCTCATAGATTTACTCCTTCATTTGCAATTTTAAAATTCTTACCCGAATCTTACATTTGATATTCGACAACAATATTACACGCAAAATGTTTTTTAGAACAACCGTTCTTTTTTATTTTTTTCGTCGTTGTTTGGTCGCGTAATTTGTATTATCGGAACCATGTCTATCGTCCCCTGACCCCGGTCCATATCGACAAAAGCCTTGCGGCATAAGGCTCTGAGCCTGGTTGATTCAATTTAGCGAGAATATTTATGCGCATTCTAGCTGATGCTGTGAGCAAAAATAATGGCCATAGATAAAATTCATATTAGCTAATTCGCTCCCAAATTTGCTACTTTGCCACACAATATCTGTCGGCAAAGTAAAATGTCGGACTTATCGAAAGAAGCTATGTCAACTATCTGGAAACCTTCCGTCACTGTCGCCGCGATCATCTGGCGCCGTCAGGCCGACCTTGATCAATTTTTAATGATAGAAGAAGAGACCGACGAAGGCCTGCGCATTAATCAACCGGCCGGTCATCTTGATCCCGACGAAACCCTGGAACAAGCCGTGGTGCGCGAAACCCGGGAAGAGACCGCGTATGACTTTGTGCCTACCGCATTCATCGGCACTTACCTGTCGCGCTATATTTCGCCAGGCGGCGTGCACACCACCTATTTGCGCTTTGCCTTCGCCGGCGATATCGGCCAACACCATGCACACGCGCTCGACCATGGCATCGTGCGGACGATGTGGATGAGTCAGGCAGAATTACAGGCCAGCCAGGAGCGTCACCGTAGCCCGCTGGTGTTGCAATGTGTGAACGATTATCTGGCTGGCCAGCGCGCCCCGTTAGCGCTACTGCACACCCATCCATCGGCATTGGGCGGCACTGCGTTGACAGATACAAATACCGCAATAGCTGCTGCAGAGGTAAATAATGGCTAAGAAAAAAGTAGTGATAGGGATGTCGGGCGGAGTCGATTCTTCGGTCTCGGCCTGGCTATTAAAGGAGCAGGGTTACGAGGTGATCGGCCTGTTCATGAAAAACTGGGAAGATGATGACGACTCCGAGTACTGCTCGACCCGGGAAGACTGGATAGATGCGGTCAGCGTCGCCGATGTGATCGGTGTGGATATCGAAGCCGTCAATTTTGCCGCGGAATACAAAGACCGCGTGTTTGCTGAATTTTTACGTGAATATCAGGCCGGGCGCACCCCGAATCCGGATGTGCTCTGCAATGCAGAAATCAAATTTAAAGCGTTTCTGGATCACGCCATGAAACTCGGTGCCGACTATATCGCCACCGGCCATTACGCCCGGGTACGCGAGCTGAACGGCCAGTTTCAGTTAATGAAGGCACTCGACGCCAGCAAGGATCAAAGCTATTTTTTGCACAGACTCAATCAGACACAGCTCGCGAACACCTTATTTCCTTTAGGCGAGATCCAAAAAACTGAAGTACGTAAGATCGCCGAACAACTGCAATTACCGAATGCGAAGAAAAAAGATTCAACAGGCATCTGTTTCATCGGCGAACGCCCTTTCCGTGATTTCCTGAACCGTTACCTGTCTTACCAGCCAGGGGATATGCGCACCCCCGAAGGTGAACTGATCGGCCAGCATGTGGGCCTGAGTTTTTACACTCTGGGCCAGCGCAAAGGCATCGGCATCGGCGGTATCAAGTCTCATCAAAATGCCGATGGCAGCAGCGACGCCTGGTATGTGGCCAGAAAAGATATCGTGAGCAACACCCTGTATGTGGTGCAAGGCCATGATCACCCCTGGCTATTGTCCTCATCATTAGCGGCGACACAACTGAGCTGGGTGGCCGGGCACGCGCCTGCGAATGCCACGCTATCAGCCAAAACCCGTTATCGCCAGCCAGACATGGCGTGTCGTTTTACGGATCAGGAGCGCTATTTCCAACTGGATTTTGAGCAGGCGCAATGGGCGGTAACGCCTGGCCAGTCGGCAGTTTTATATGACGGTGATGTCTGCCTTGGCGGCGGCATCATTGATAGCGCAACTAGCGCCACGCCCTCGTCCTGACGATCAGCGGTATCAGGACGAGTGGATTGCGGCAGCCACAAGCAAACGCCGGCGCGCTATCAAGAGCGGCAACAGCAAACGACGCCTACCCTGTTTTTTGTTGTTGCCCGCGCTCACATCTGAGAAACTGCCATTCACCGAGTAAATTCAACATAACATTTACTTATTTTTGTTCAACCTGAGCTAATTCGCGGAATTGCCTGCGTTTGTCGCATTTTCGTCACCAAATGCAGCGTCTGTCCTCTAAACCATCTGGCTTAGCGGATTTGACGCACTTCGTTTCTTTACAATTTAAATATATGAAACTATATTTACATTTTACTTTTATTTGCAATGCCCTCCATCATGAATCCTCCTGATCATCACGCACCCGGTGGCACGGTCAATGCCCGCATAGGCAAAGTTTATCTGAGCCTGTCAAAAGCGCACCGGAAGACCGCCGACTACGTACTGTCAAACGCCTTTCGCTCTGCCACCATGTCAATTGACGAGTTGGCCAATGCGGTCGGCATTTCTATCGCCACCGCCAATCGCTTCGCACGCGCGCTCGGGTTTGACGGCTATCCGCAATTTCGTGCCGAACTGGTTTGCGGATTCGAGGCAATGCTGGCGCCTATCGATAATTTGCGCACTGAAGTGCAGCGACCGGCCAGCAGCACCGAGATCGTCGCCAATTCACTCAATGAAGATCTGGCCAATCTGGAAGCGACACGGCGCGGGCTGTCACCGGATCTGTGCAATCAGGCAGTCAGAATGATTTTAAATGCTGAGCGCATTTATATCGTCGGCTATGGCGCCAGCGCCTTCCTCGGCGGCTTAATGGCGCATGGTCTGGACCCGTTTTGCGACACCATACAATGCTCGTTAGGTTCGGGCGGGCCCTCGCATGTCGCCAGACAATTATTTAAATACACGGCGCGCGACCTGGTGATCGGGATCTCTTTTCCACGCTATGCCGCGGATGTCATTACGATGCTGCGTCAGGTACAGGAAAAAGGCGTTCCGGTATTGGCATTGACCGATGCACCTAGTTCGCCACTGGCATCGCATGCCAATGTCACGCTCTATGCACAAACGCGGCGGCAATTTTCGCCGAACTCGGAAGGTGCGGCACTGTGCCTGATCGAAGCGATCTGCAGTGCGGTAGCGCATCAGGCCAAGTCACCGGTGCATGCGGCTTCCGAAATGACCAAGTTCATGTTGCCATGGATGTATCAGGACACCGGCACCAGCGCTCGCAAACCTGCAACCGCCGCCGCGCTGGAGCCGGTATCGAAGAAAAAGAGCAAGCACTAACTCAGTATTCAATCCCCCGCGCTTGAGCAATCAACACTTGAGACCGACAGGATGCTGGCATCAGCATCCTGTCGCCCCTGACAGACTGACACACTGACACACTGACACACTGATACGCTGATACGCTGAAGCGCCGTCAGATCCCGCCATACGGCAGGCGCAAAAACACACTGCGCAACTTAGCAAGATTACTGAAAAAACCGCTTACTCCGCCGCAATCACTTGTGCAGCAGCGTTGACCACCGCAGCGATACGACCGACATCGCGCAACTGCACGGTGGACATACCTTCTTTTTTCAGCAATTCAAAATGCGATTTCACGCAGAAATGACATTTGCCAACAATAGAAGCTGCCAGTGCGTACATTTCAAAACGACGCTTGTCCACGCCACCATTGTTGGCATAGGCGTTCATGCGTAATTGTGCGGCCTGTGTCTTCATATCGACGTCGTCTGTCATTTCAACAAACGGGTACCAGATATTATTCATGCCCATCAAGGCAGCGGCAGTTAAGGCTGCATTAACTTCTTCCGGCGTCATGACGCCACTGGCTTTAATAATATCGATGAGGACCTTGCTCTTGGCTGCAAAAGCGGCTGCCAGCGCCACGCCGACTGCATCACTGCCTTCCAGACTGGAGCGCGCGATCGTGCCATCGATATTCAAGCGAATATCCTTGGCATAATCAGGAATCAATCCTTTAATCAAATTCAAGAATTCCATAGTTTTTTCCTATTAATAAGCGATTTTTAAACCCGCCAGAGCGGGTTTAATTTTACAACTGACTGCAGCTAGCCAGGGCAATTACAGCGTTGCGCCACCGACCGTACGATTACATGGGCACAGTTCGTCTGTTTGCAGACCATCCAGAATACGCAGGATTTCAGTTGGGTTACGGCCAACGTTCAGGTTGTTCACGGAAACGTGCTGAATGACATTATCAGGATCAACAATGAAAGTCGCGCGCAAGGCCACACCGGCGTTCACATCGCGCACACCCAGCATATCGACCAGTGAACCGGTTGCATCACCAAAAGAATAGTGATTCAACTTATCCAAATCTTTGTGTTCACGGCGCCATGCCAATTTGCAAAATTCGTTATCGGTAGAGCCGCCCATCAACACCGCATCACGGTCAGCGAAGTCATTGGCCAATTTTGCGAATTCAACGATTTCGGTAGGGCAAACAAAAGTGAAATCTTTCGGGTAGAAATAAATGATTTTCCATTTGCCCGGGAAAGACGCTTCTGTAATGTCTTCAAATGCGGACACACCGTTTTCTTCGTGACTGTTAAAACCTGGCTTAGCGGCGGCAACTTTAAATGCGTCGAGTTTTTGACCTACAGTTTTCATAAAATTCTCCTGAATGAACGATTAACAATGGATACAATATCCACAACAACATCAAGCATATCACTATGAATTTTAAATATCCAATAGATTTTAACTAAATTCAATTTAGCTAAAACATTCACCTTCCCCATCTGCGAAACACCGTAGGTTAGCGCGCTCATCAGCGCCGTCGTCAGTCTCGTGGTCAATTGTTGTGCTGGTTTTAGTCCCGACGTCGGCGACGTGATGATCGCTATGACGATTTTTCTGCGACTCACGGTTATAATCCCCAGCCTATACCATCGCCACTTACTGAGGTTCCTTATCGTGTCTGACCGCCTTGCCGTCCTGCCGCAGTACCTGCTGCCTAAACAAGCCCTGACCATCTTTGCCGGTAAAGTCGCCAATGCCAAAGCTGGACGCGTAACGACCAGCATCATTGGATGGTTTGTCAGAAAATACCGCGTCAATATGGCAGAAGCGGCGAATCCGGAGATCAGCAGCTATGCCAGTTTTAACGATTTTTTTACGCGGGCACTACGCGCCGATGCGCGCCCGTTAGCATCGGCAGAATTAATTTGCCCGGTAGACGGTGCCGTCAGCCAGTTTGGCCCGATCGCGCAAGGGCAGATTTTTCAAGCCAAAGGACATAGTTATTCAGCCACCGCTCTGGTCGGCGGTGATCAGCAACTTGCGGCGCAGTTTCAACATGGAAGTTTTGCCACCATTTATCTGAGCCCGCGTGATTACCACCGCATACATATGCCTTGCGATGGTCGCTTAACCCGCATGATCTACATCCCGGGTGATTTATTTTCCGTGAACCCGACCACTGCGCGCGGCGTACCTGGCTTATTTGCCCGCAACGAACGGCTGGTCTGCGTCTTTGAATCAGCACAGGGGCCATTGGTACTTACGCTGGTCGGCGCGACTATCGTCGGCAGCATGGCAACCGTGTGGCACGGCATCGTCAACCCGCCACGCAGCAAAAATATTCGTGAATGGACTTATCTGGATCAGCAGATCACTCTGAAAAAAGGCGAAGAAATGGGCCGTTTTCTACTCGGCTCTACGGTGGTGATGTTGTTTCCGAAAAATTCATTCCAGTTTAATTCTGCCTGGGAACCGGAAAGCGCCGTACAAATGGGCGAATTGATGGGGAATTGAGGAGTTTGTGCATCAGCGGCTAAGCCCTTGCCTGCCAGCATTCGTCATAACACTGTGCTTCCCAAAAAATTGACTGAAATATTCATGATGACCAATTAAATTGATCGTCAAACCATAGGTAAACGCCAAAAGGGGCAGAATTTTTCTGTCCCTTTTGGCGTTTACTTAGCCCCAGCCTGCAATAAGCCGGAGCCACTGATTGCTGAAATAAGAAATAAGAAATAAGAAATAAGAGATAAAAAAATAAATTAGAGAGTGCAAAAAATTCTTGCAAATTCTCTGCAAATACACAATAATCTAAATAAGAATTATTCTCGTTTAGATCAAGGAATGAAAATGCCATCATTAAGCACTCCAACATCCCATTTAGCGGCCGCCATCAACAGCGCGGCTCCGCCGCATCCGCCCAAGCAGGTATTGCGCTTAAAAAGTGGCGATGTCATGCAACAGATGCGCGAAGTAGAAATTGACCACGAAGGCCGGATTTACCGCCTGCGTGTGACACAACTGAATAAACTAATTTTAACTGCCTGACTGATTACCGCGCCCAAGCCAGCAAAGCTGATTTTATTTTATGCCATCAACGCATGAAAGCAGATTGGAAGATAACGCCAGCCAGACCAACTCCTTAACGGAGAGTTTGATGCTTAACCTACCTAGCCTACCATCAGAGTTTTTTGTCTCGGGCAAACAGCCCGCGCAGCCAGAATTACTAGTCGCAGCAGTATTGCACCTGATGTCGCACTACACGGTTAACAGTACACACAACAGCGATGGCGGCTCCTGTGTCAAGTTAGCCTCAGTAATAGAACGCCATCTGAAGATACTAGCTGAATTGCCCGACCTGGCACCGGTCTTGCGCGCGACCTGCCAGCAGTTATCCGAACAATGGTCGGCCGTGGTGGAGTGCGCATTACCACAACAAAGTAAATTAAACGGGTTGGCCCGATGGATCAGCAGTGCCAGATAAGTGTCCATGAATAGGCAATGAATAGGCAATGAATGGGTAATTAAGAGCCCACTAATTACCGGACTTATTATTTTGAGGAAGTTTTTATGATCGTCTGTGTTTGCAATAATGTTTCCGACAAAAACATCCGTCATGCGGTCGCCAGCGGTGCCACCAGCATGTCCGAACTGCGTGCGGATCTCGATATCGGCACTTGTTGCGGGAAATGCGTCAGTTGCGCCCGCAGTGTTTTACGTGAGTGCATGGAAAAAACGCATGCCCTAGACCAAAGACACAGAGAAGAAAAAACACCGGCGATCCATATTCATGCTGTGCATTTTCAAGCTCAGGCCGTGAGCGCCTGAAAACCAGGAGAACATGATCTCAATGACGAGGTATGCCAGTCATCAGGCAGACCACACCAGCTTGCGCACCGGTTTGTTTTCTTTCGCCGCAATCATGGTCGCGCACCTGTGCCTGTTTTAGGCATTGCAACAAGGCCTGACCACCAAAATGCTCCACATGCTTTCCAAGGAAGTCATGATTAGCCTGATTCAGTCGCCGCAAACAGCGCCAAAACTGCCGGCCCCGAGCGCCGACAGCAGCAACGCTAGCCAAACTGGTCAGCGGGGTTGAGTATCTGCAGGCTGCGCAGGCGGAGTATCCGGCGCTGACCCGCCGCATGGCCGGAGAAAGAAAAGTGACCCTGCGCGTCTTGGTGAACGAAAAAGGACGGGCAGAAAAAGTCGAGATACAAAAATCTTCCGGCTTCAAGCGCATGGCCGTGATGCGCGCCCGGTTCAAACCATATATTGAAGGTGGCAAGCCATGCATGATGCTGGTCACCGCTACCATCAGTTTCTCCCTGAGTAGCTGAGTAGCTGAGCCGCGCGCCGGCAGCTTTCCGCAGGCGCCGACAGCGAGCCTTAGGTGAGTGTCTGTCATGTCTTTCCATCTCTATTTGTCCTATGATGAGACATCCCGCCAGCGGGCTTTATCTGTCAAACCGAACAATTTTTTTTCGAGGTGAACATGAAAGGCGACGCAAAAGTCATTAAATTACTCAATGCCCAGTTAACCAATGAACTCAGCGCAGTGAATCAGTATTTTCTCCATGCGCGCATGTATCAACATTGGGGATTCGAAAAAATCGCTAAAAAGGAATACAAGGAATCGATCGGCGAAATGAAACATGCCGATAAACTCATCAACAGAATTTTGATGCTCGGCGGCCTGCCCAATTTACAGGCACTGCACAAACTGATGATAGGGGAAGATACGCCGGAAATGCTGCAATGCGACCTAAAACTGGAAAGCGCGGCGCAAATGACGGTCAAGGAAGGCATCGCCATCTGCGAAACCTGCGCCGACTATGTCTCCCGCGATCTGTTTCAAATGATCCTTGATGATACAGAAGAGCATATAGACTGGTTAGAAACCCAGCTGGAACTGATAGAAACGATCGGCCTGCAAAACTATCTGCAGGCACAGATGCTGGAATCAGAATAAGCCCGCACTCATCAAAGTCCAATAAAAAAGGGGATGCATGTGACAAACATGTCTCCCCTTTTTTATTCTCACAACCCCGGTATTATTCCGGCAAGCTGTCTTTAAAGGACGGGCGCTCGGATAATTTATCAAA
The DNA here is from genome assembly GCA_038330335.1 of Burkholderiales bacterium. Lineage (GTDB taxonomy): Bacteria > Pseudomonadota > Gammaproteobacteria > Burkholderiales > Burkholderiaceae_D > Undibacterium. Next base: position 19,651 of record JBBQNW010000019.1, read on the forward strand.
CAATTTCGCCAGATTCGGATAATCACCACGCCAGTCAATTTCCGGGAACCGGAAAGAGAGCCAGCCCAAAGCGCAGACCACGCTGATATCGGCCAGCGTTAAATGGGTGCCGGAACAAAACGGGGTATCTGCCAGGCCGCTGGACATGGCTTTCAAACCGGCATGCACTTTATCCATCTGGCGCGTGGCCCAGGCCTCGCTTTGTAATTCTGGCGGCCGTTGCGTTTTTTCCAGCCGCACCAGGACACCGGCATCGAGCACACCATCGGCCAGCGCTTCCCAGCATTTCACTTCTGCCCGGCCACGCCCGACCGCAGGAATCAGTTTCCCGACCGGCGTTAAGGTATCGAGATATTCGACGATCACGCGTGAATCGTACATGGCGCCGCCGTCTTCCATCAGCAGACAGGGGACTTTTCCGAGAGGGTTAGATTGCTGAATAATCGTGTCAGGCGCCCAGACGTTTTCGAGTATCAGATCATAATCCAGCTTTTTTTCCGCCATCACAACGCGGACTTTTCTGACGTAAGGGCTAGCGAGGGAACCGATTAGTTTCATAGTAACTTTGATATTTTATTGGCCTAGATTATAGCATTGCGCCGCACAATTTCGACATGATTGCCGGCCTTGGCGACGGTGAACAAAGGTGTAATACAGGCGCGCTGATGGTAAAATTATAGATTGCGCGTAAAAACAAGAAAAACCAGTACTAAATCGGCTATTTTTCTTACTTTTTACGAGGTCATAGAGTATCGCGCTTATCTCAATATTTTTGTGGCTTTTTTGTACACAGCTATTATTCTTTTGTACACATCAATGATTCGCATCATTGAGTTACGCCAATTAGTTACATCAATTAGTTACATCAATTAGTTACATCAATTAGTTACATCAATTAGTTACATCATTTAGTTACATCATTGAGTTACATCATTTAGTTACGCCAATTAGTTACATCAATTAGTTACATCCATTAGTCGTTTCTCATTTTAGCAGCCGCACCTCTCATCCTTTACACCGAGTCCAAGATCATGTCCCTTTCCACTCTCTCTGCCTTATCCCCGCTCGATGGTCGCTACGCGGCCAAAGTCGATGCCTTACGCGCCACCTTGTCGGAAGCGGGCTTCATGCGTCATCGTGTCAAGGTAGAAATTTCATGGTTGCAGGCCTTGTCGCTGGCCGGTTTTAACGAGATTCAACCGTTTTCGGCGGCGGCCAATACTTTGCTCGATAGCATCGTGAATAACTTTTCCGAAGCCGATGCAGAACGCATCAAGTCGATAGAAGCCGTCACCAACCATGATGTCAAAGCAGTTGAATACTGGCTGAAAGAATCGGTCGGCTTGCCGCTGCCTTCAAGCTATGGCCATTTACCGGCACGCGCCCTGAAGATTGATGCTGCGATTACGCTGGAACTTAAGGCGGCGGCGGAATTCATCCATTTCGCCTGCACCTCAGAAGACATCAACAACACTTCGCATGGCATGATGCTCAAGACCTCACGCGACGATGTCATGCTGCCGGCATTACAAAAACTGATCGCCAGACTGACCGAGATCGCGCATGACAATGCCGATGTTCCTATGCTCTCGCGCACCCACGGCCAGACTGCCAGCCCGACCACTCTGGGTAAAGAAATGGCCAACGTCGTAGCACGTCTGCAACGCGCCATCCAGCGTATCGCTCAGGTAGAAATTTTAGGAAAAATGAATGGCGCGGTCGGTAATTACAACGCCCATTTGTCGGCCTACCCTGGCTACGATTGGGAAAGCTTCTCTAAAAACGTGATCGAACAACGTCTGGGTCTGACCTATAACCCTTACACGATTCAAATCGAGCCGCACGACTATATGGCAGAAATGTTTGATGCCTTCGCGCGCGTCAACACCATCTTGCTCGATTTAAACCGCGATATCTGGGGTTATATCTCTGTCGGCTATTTCAAGCAAAAAACCAAGGCGGGCGAAATCGGGTCTTCCACCATGCCACATAAAGTCAACCCGATTGATTTTGAAAATTCTGAAGGCAATCTTGGCTTGGCCAATGCCTTACTCAAGCATTTATCCGAAAAATTACCAATCTCGCGCTGGCAGCGTGATCTGACCGATTCCACGGTCTTGCGCAATATCGGCGTGGCCTTTGGCTACACCCTGCTGGCGTATGACAGCTGCCTGCGCGGGCTAAATAAATTAGAGACCAATCCTGAACGTCTGGCCGCTGATCTTGACAGCACCTGGGAAGTTCTGGCAGAACCGGTACAAACCGTGATGCGCCGTTATGGTGTGGAAAACCCATATGAACAACTCAAAGAACTGACACGCGGCAAAGG
>JBBQNW010000020.1:0-21834 GCA_038330335.1 Burkholderiales bacterium
CGTTGCTCAAGCCGCAAGGCCAGGCGGGTTCTTTGGATGTGGGTGACGTGTTAAAACAACAACAGGTCGATGCCAAAACCATGACGCAGTTTGCCGAAGGTTTTTATCTCTCGCTGGGGATGGAAAAGTTACCGCCAAGCTTCTGGCAAAAATCCATGCTGACCAAACCGCGTGACCGCGAAGTGGTGTGCCATGCCTCGGCCTGGGATCTGGACAGTTTTCTCGATGTGCGGATCAAGATGTGCATCAATCCGACCACAGAAGATTTCCTGACGATCCATCATGAATTAGGCCACATTTATTATGATCTGGCATATCGCCGCCAACCGCATCTGTTTAAAGGCGGCGCCAACGACGGCTTTCATGAAGCGATTGGCGACACGATCGCTTTATCTGTGACACCTGAGTATTTAAATAAACTTGGTTTGTTGAAAGAGGTGCCGGACGCGTCGCAAGACATCGGTGTGCTGCTGAACCGGGCGCTGGAAAAAGTCGCCTTTCTACCCTTCGGTTATCTGGTAGATCAGTGGCGCTGGAAGGTGTATTCCGGTGCGGCCACAGCGCAAGATTACGACAAAGTCTGGTGGGAACTGCGTGAGCAATATCAGGGTATTCAACGGCCGGCGGCGCTAACGCCAGGTGGCTTTGACGCCGGTGCCAAATACCATGTGCCCGCCGATACCGCTTACGCCCGTTACTTTATTGCCCATATCCTGCAATTCCAGTTTCATCGTGCTTTGTGTCGTGAGACGGGTTACACCGGTCCGCTGCACCGTTGCTCGATTTATGGCGATAAAAAAGCCGGTAAAAAATATCAGGCGATGCTAGAAATGGGGGCAAGCCGGCCTTGGAAAGAGGCATTAAGAGCCGTGAGCGGTGAAGAGCAGATGGATGCGACCGCGATACTTGATTACTTTGCGCCGCTGAAAGTCTGGTTAGATGCACAAAACGCCGTGCTGGTGAAAGAGTGATGGAATAATAAGCAGGTATAAAACGCAACGGCCAAAAAAAACGCATGAATACCTTCATGCGTTTTTTTATGTTTGTATACTGCAGCGAAAAAAATCGTGAATCGCCGCTAATCAAGCCTTACTGCACAATCACCATTTGTCCGTTTTGTACGCCGACCCGGATTCTGTCGCCAACCCGGTAAGGAGCACCGTGATCGACCAGTAAGCTACGGGTTTCGCCATTTGGCATGCGAATAGTGAGTTCGTTTCTGATTCTGGGGCCAGAGGATTTTTCCATTTCATTTCCCACTAAGCCACCTGCGATAACACCGCCGACGGTCGCCAGATCGCGTCCGCTACCTTTACCGACCTGATGCCCGGCCACACCGCCTAAGATCGCACCAACAATAGCACCCGCGCCGGATTGACCGCCGTTGCCGGCCTGTTGTATTTCGCGTATGCCGATAATGACGGCACTGTCGGTGTAGACATTATTCTGCGGCTGGTTTTGATACTGTCCCGAATTTTGGTATTGATCCGGATATTGATTCTGGTATTGATTTGGATATTGGTTCGGCTGTTGGTTAGGATATTGTCCTTGCTGCGAATTCGGGTAGTTTGACGGATATTGCGTCTGATAAGGCGCAGGATATTGTGAACCTCCGGCATTCTGATAGCCTTGGGTGGCGCAACCAGCGAGTAAGCTGATCATTAAAGCGGATAACAGAAAATTAAGTTTGTACACAATGGACTCCAAAAAATAACGATGTAGGATCTTAACGCACGACACACCCTGCCTGTTGACCTGCAGCTGTAAATTGACATTTAAAAACCTGTTACTTGTTTGCGTACCAAGACAAAAAAATCAGATTTTATCCGGGCTCACGCCGATTACGCCCTGCGTTCTTAGCTGGGCAATTTTTTCTTCATCGTAATGCAAGAGCTCACGCAAGACTTGTTCGGTGTGTTGCCCCAGCAGTGGTGGCGCCGCGGCATACTGTACCGGCGTGGCGGACAGCTTGATCGGGCTGCCGACCAGCGCGACCTGGCCGGCGTCAGGGTGAGGCAGCGTAATTTTCATTTCGCGCGCCAGCACCTGAGGGTTGTCAAAGACTTCATCTAAAGTGTTGATCGGTCCGCAGGGAACGCCGGCGCTTTCCAGTAAGCTGATCCATTCCTGTTTGGATTTTTGCCTGACGATGTCGGCCAGCATCGGTACCAGCACATCACGTTGCTGCACTCTTGCCGGATTACTTAAAAAGCGCGCATCGCTGGCCAGATCGGCGCGTCCGCCTACGGTGACAAACTTGCGGTATTGGCCGTCATTGCCGGCGGCCACGATGATGTGCCCGTCGGAGGTGGCGAACGTCTGATAGGGGACGATGTTGGGGTGGGCGTTGCCCCAGCGTTTGGGCGCAATACCGCTGCTGAGATAATTGGTATTCATATTGGCTAACATCGCCACTTGCACATCCAGCAATGCCATGTCGATATATTGCCCCTCGCCCGTGCGGTCACGGTGTGCCAGCGCCGCCATGACGGCAATGGTGGCATACATACCGGTCATCAGGTCGGCAATGGCGACGCCGGCTTTTTGCGGGCCGCCGCCGGGCAGGTCGTCACGTTCGCCTGTGAGCGACATAAAGCCGCCCATGCCTTGCACAATAAAGTCATAACCGGAGCGGTGGGCGTAAGGGCCGGTCTGGCCAAAACCGGTAATTGAGCAATACACCAGATCGGGCTTGAGTTGTTTCAGTGAATCGTAATCAAGCCCATATTTTTTTAATTGGCCGACCTTGTAATTTTCCAGCACCACATCCGATTGCGCCGCCAGTTCCCGGATAATCTGTTGCCCTTCGGCGCTGGCGATATCCACGCTGATGGCTTGTTTGCCGCGATTGGCTGCCAGATAATAGGCCGCTTCGCTGGTGTCATTGCCCTGCGCATCGCGCAAATACGGCGGGCCCCAGCTACGCGTGTCATCACCGGCACCCGGGCGTTCTACCTTAATTACGTCGGCTCCCAGATCGGCCAGATTTTGCGCGCACCAGGGGCCGGCCAGAATACGGGTCAGATCTAGCACCCGCAGATGTCCCAGTGCCGTCTTGTTATTTTCTTGCTTCTGCATATATGCTGTCGCTTCCCGGTTATTCATTGATGGAGAATTCATGTGGACTTATCCCAGAGTCATTGCGCATCGCGGCGGCGGCACGCTCGCTCCGGAAAACACCTTGGCTGCCATGCAATGCGGTCTGGATCATGGTTACCATGCGGTCGAGTTTGACGTGATGTTATCAAAAGATGGCGTCCCTGTGCTGATGCACGACCCCTTATTTGGCCGTACCGTGCGCGAGCCCGGCGGTGCTGTGGCGGCCACGCTGGCGAAAGATTTATTCCAGATGGATGCCGGCAGCTGGTTTTCGTCAAGGTATCAGGGCGTGCGTGTCCCCAGTTATGCCGAGGTATTGCAATTTTGCCGGCAACACGGCATCTGGATGAATGTGGAAATCAAGCCGGTGCCGGGGTATGAACCAGACACCGGTCGGGTGGTGGCGCTGGTCACACAACAACTGCTTGCCGCGGGCGATACGATGCCGTTGTTTTCATCATTTTCTTTTGATGCCTTGATGAGCGCCAAAGCGCAAGCACCGGAGATAGCGCGCGCCTATCTGCTGGACCAGATCAATGCCAGCTGGCGTACGTCTTTACAAGCCTTAGAAGCGGTCGCCCTGCATACCAACCAAAAAAATCTCAGCGCCGCCAAAGCGCGTGAAGTGAAGCAGGCCGGTTACGGTTTATTTTGCTATACCGTGAACACCCGGGAACGCGCCGTCGAACTCCGGCATTGGGGAGTGGATGCTTTTTGCACCGATAGAATTGATCTGATCGCGGCTGATTTCTACGGCAACTAAGTTTCAGCAACGAAGTTTCGGCAACTAAGTTTCAGCAATCAGTCACTACATCGTGGCATGCGCTAGTAAACAATGGCCGGTGTTTGCTAGTTACAAACTGTTACTCAGCGGATGGGTTTTAGTGTCGGCGATTGTTCATGGGCCTGCGTTAAGGATGCATGGGCAAGCTGCTCATTGCATGGGCCGGATGGAATCGTCTCAGCCAAACTTTCATGCTACTTAGGCTCCATTCACTGACTTTTATTTACTTATTTTTTAAACAGAAAGCACTGATCATGAAATCAATAAAAATCGCTACCGTCGTCCTTGCTAGCTTATTTGCTATTCCTGTTTTTGCGCAAACCACTGCCACCCCGAATATTGATAAACGTGAAGAAATCCAACAAAAGCGTATTGCTGCCGGTGTCAATTCTGGCGCCTTGACGGCCAAAGAAACCGTCAACCTGGAAAAGCGTGAAGCCAAAATTGAAAGCGACAAGCAAGCGGCGAAAGCCGACGGTGTCGTCACAAAGCAAGAGCGCACCAAGTTAACACGTGAAGAAAATCGGGCCAGTAAACAGATTTATGCCAAGAAGCATAACGCGCGCACCAGAGCTACTGTCCAGTAAATCCCAATAAAATTCTAGTAAATACCAGCCTTGAGGTCGCACCACGCGGCTTTCCGGTAAATCAATACAGAGTGTAGTCGTTGTACCTATTGCCCGCCCGGCATTACTTGCTTGGCGGGTTTTGCTTTTGTACTGGCAAAATACGGGAACTTATCACGTATAATCAAAGGCTAACTTCCACTTTTTGCACGGCTTTTGCCCTTAAAAACCTATGAACTCGTCAGAAATCCGCGATAAATTCCTTCAATTTTTTGCATCTAAAGGACATCACATTGTCCGTTCATCTAGCCTGATTCCAGGAAATGACCCCACCTTGTTGTTCACTAACTCCGGGATGGTGCAATTTAAAGACGTGTTTTTAGGGCAGGATAAACGCAGTTACAGCCGCGCCACGACTTCGCAACGTTGCGTGCGCGCCGGTGGTAAACATAATGATCTGGAAAACGTCGGCTACACAGCACGTCACCATACCTTTTTTGAAATGCTGGGAAATTTCTCGTTTGGCGATTACTTCAAACGCGATGCGATTCACTTTGCCTGGGAACTGCTGACCGTCGTTTATGGTTTGCCGAAAGATAAGCTGACCGTCACTGTCTACCAGGAAGATGACGAGGCATATGGCATCTGGCAAAACGAGATCGGCGTGCCGGCCGAACGTATTATCCGCATCGGCGACAACAAAGGCGCGCGTTACGCGTCGGATAATTTCTGGCAGATGGCGGACACCGGCCCTTGTGGCCCGTGCAGCGAGATTTTTTATGATCACGGTGCCGATATCTGGGGCGGCCCACCGGGTTCTCCTGACGAAAATGGTGACCGTTTCATCGAAATCTGGAATCTGGTGTTCATGCAGTTTAATAAAGATGAGCAGGGCGTATTACACCCGTTGCCAAAACCTTGCGTCGATACGGGGATGGGTCTGGAGCGCATCGCTGCGGTATTGCAACACGTGCATTCCAACTACGAAATCGATATTTTCCAAAGTCTGATCAAAGCCGCAGCACGCGAAACCGGCTGCACCGATCTGCAGAACAATTCGCTCAAAGTGATCGCTGACCATATTCGCTGTGCGGCTTTCCTGATTGTCGACGGTATTATTCCGGGCAACGAAGGCCGTGGCTATGTCTTGCGCCGTATCACCCGGCGGGCCTTACGTCATGGCCATAAATTAGGCCAGACCAAGCCGTTTTTCTACAAGCTGGTCGCTGATCTGGTGAAAGAAATGGGCGTCGCTTACCCTGAGCTAGCCGAGATTGGTGAACGGGTGGCGCAGGTGCTCAAGCAAGAAGAAGAGCGCTTTGGCGAAACGCTGGAACACGGCATGAAAATTCTAGAAGCCGCGCTGGCCAAAGATGGCAAGCAGCTCGACGGAAATACTGCATTTACACTTTACGATACCTTCGGCTTCCCGTTGGATCTGACGGCAGATATCTGCCGCGAACGCAATGTGCTGCTGGACGAAGCAGGTTTTGATGCCGCCATGGCGCACCAGAAACAAACCGCCCGCGCGGCTGGCAAGTTTAAGATGGCCGCGGCGATTGAGTATACCGGTGACAAAACGCAGTTTGTCGGCTACCAACAACTGAGTCACGACAGTAAAGTGATTGCGCTCTATGTTGACGGCGCCGCGGTGACGCAGATTACTGCCGGACAACAAGCGATTGTGGTGCTCGATATCACGCCGTTTTATGCCGAGTCGGGTGGCCAGTGCGGCGATTCCGGTATCTTGAACGTGGCTGCGCAAAGTGTGTTTGAGGTCGTTGACACGCAAAAAATTCAGGCCGATGTGTTTGGCCATCACGGCGCGCTCACTGCCGGCGTATTGGCGCTGGGGCAGAGCGTCTCTGCCCATGTGGCAAGCGACGTCAGAGCCCAGACGGTCAGAAACCATTCAGCTACACATCTGATGCATAAAGCCTTGCGTGAGGTATTGGGCGCGCACGTGGCACAAAAGGGTTCGCTAGTGGACGTCGAAAAAACCCGTTTCGATTTCAGCCACAATGCCCCGATGAGCAAAGACGAAATTCGTCAGGTAGAAATCATCGTCAACCGCGAAATTTTAGCCAACGTGGCAGCGCAAGCGCAGGTCATGTCGTTTGACGATGCGGTGAAGCATGGCGCTATGGCCTTGTTCGGCGAAAAATATGGTGACGAAGTGCGCGTGCTGGACATCGGTAGTTCGCGCGAACTTTGTGGCGGTACCCATGTTTCCCGTACCGGCGATATCGGTTTGTTTAAAATCGTCGCAGAAGGCGGTATTGCCGCCGGTATCCGCCGGGTCGAAGCGGTTACCGGTGAAGTTGCCTTAAGCCTGGTGCAGCAGCTCGATACGCAGGTCAGCGAGGCTGCTGCTGTGTTGAAGGCGCCGGCCGAAGAATTGACTCAGCGCATACTGCAATGGCAAGAGAATATGAAAGCGCTCGAAAAAGAGCTGGCCACATTGAAATCCAAATTGGCAGCCAATCAGGGTGACGCTTTACTGACCCGGGCACTGGAGATTAATGGTGTCAAAGTGCTGGCCGCCACCTTAGACGGCGCGGATGCAACGGCTTTGCGTGACACGGTCATGCGTCTGAAAGACCAATTGAAAAGCGCCGTGATTGTGCTGGCCTCGGTGCAGGACGGCAAAGTCAGTCTGGCCGCAGGTGTCACGGCCGATAGCATCGCCAAAGTGAAAGCCGGTGATCTGGTGAATTTTGTCGCGCAGCAAGTCGGCGGCAAAGGCGGCGGTCGCCCGGACATGGCGCAGGCGGGCGGCACTGATCCGGCCGGTCTGGCAAAAGCCCTGGCTGACGTGCCGGAGTGGTTGGCCTCGCGTCTGGGCTAGATGGTATTCGTAGACCGTGATTGCTAGCAGCCATTCGCAAGGTTTTTTATGATGCACCTATGATATTTACTCGCCGTGCTGAATTTGCCGATGCCGCTCACAGACAACGCGTGTTTGCCGATCGCGATTCGCTGGCACGTTTCCATCCCCGGCCGTCATCGGTTCCTGAAAGCAGCCTGTGACGGTCATGAGATTTTGCCCGCTCTGCGCCGCGCCGCTGGTGTTGCGTCAGGATACGCATGAAGCTGCCAAAACCCGTCTGGCTTGTCCGGACGGGCATTGGACGCACTGGGATAATCCTTTGCCGGTGCTGGCCGCGCTGGTGGAAGTCGAAGGTAAAATTTTACTTGCGCGCAATGCGGCCTGGCCGGAAAAAAACTTTGCCCTGATTACCGGTTTTATGGAGCGTGATGAAACTCCGGAGCAAGGTGTGGCGCGTGAATTAAAAGAAGAAACCAATCTCGATGCAGAATCCATCAGCTTGATCGGGGTGTATGAGTTCATGAGAAAAAATGAAGTCATCATTGCCTATCATGTCAAAGCATCTGGCGACATTCGCCTGTCGGAAGAATTACTGGAGTTTCGTTTAATTTCGCCTGAAAAACTGCGCCCCTGGAATGCCGGTACCGGGCACGCCATGGCCGACTGGATGCGTGCGCAAGGCCTTGATCCGGTGTATTCGGCATGGATCTCGGGGTAAATATCCGTTGATCACCTCAGCCGTCCGGTCAACCGTCGGGTACAAACGGGCGTTAATGGACTATGCCGGGCAAAAAAACGACATATTTTCACTAAATTGATGCAAAAGTGTTGACAGTATTTTACTAATATATTTTAATTTGTTGCGATGCACCATCTCAGTGATTTTTCCGGTAGAATTAACTATAGATAGTTTAGAAATTCGTTTACCTTATTTTTCTTATTACTGGAAAAATCATGCAATTCAATAAAGAGCTGGACGCACGCGGACTTAATTGCCCTCTGCCGATATTAAAGACGAAGAAGGCACTGGCGGACATGATAGCGGGTGAAGTCTTGCGCGTGGTCGCCACCGACCCCGGTTCTGTGCGTGATTTTAAGGCGTTCTCCAAACAAACTGGAAATGAGCTTTTGTCGCACATAGAAAATAGCAAGGAATACGAATATTTTATCAAGCGCAAATAAGCGTCAGCGCGCATTATCCGGCTTACCCTTGCTAAGATATCAGGCGCAGGTTTAAGTGCAGGCAATAAAGTTAATAGCGCGACATCGCGCGAACAGGTCAGGCGCGAATAAATCACCTGACTATTGTTTATTCGCCTTAGGTATATGGCGAAAATTCGTCTTATCAAAAAGCCTCAAAAAGCCTCAAAAAATCTTTGAGGTTTTTTTTCGTCTGTCGCCGATTATTTGGCGAGGTTTTAAGCGCACATTAGGTAACGTGCTCTACTACCAATATGGTGTTAAAAGAACGATCGTGCTAAATTAGGCGACTAGATCAGTATTTGGCTTTATAATCACAATGGTTTACGTTTACGTCAATTAGTAATCTTAGCAATATCAGCAGTATTTGCATCATTATCGTTATCATCTCTGTTTAAAAATCAGCTCAGCTCATTACAGTAAAGGCAGAACTATGAAAGTCTTGGTACCAGTCAAACGTGTGGTCGACTATAACGTCAAAGTCCGCGTGAAATCCGATGGCACAGGCGTGGATATCGCCAATGTCAAAATGTCGATGAACCCTTTCGATGAAATCGCCATCGAAGAAGCCATGCGTCTGAAAGAGGCTGGCGTGGTAACGGAAGTGGTGGCGGTCTCATGTGGCGTTGCACAATGTCAGGAAACTTTGCGTACAGCAATGGCAATCGGTGCCGATCGCGGTATTCTGGTTGAAACAGATGTGGAATTGCAGCCTTTGGCTGTGGCGAAACTAATCAAAGCCCTGGCCGATAAAGAGCAACCTCAGTTAATCATTCTCGGCAAGCAGGCGATTGATGACGACTGCAATCAGACCGGCCAAATGCTGGCTGCCTTACTCGGTTGGCCGCAAGCGACTTTCGCTTCCAAAGTGACGATCGCTGACGGTAAAGCCATCGTTACGCGTGAAGTTGACGGCGGTCTGGAAACTTTGAGCCTGACTCTGCCAGCGATCATCACGACAGATTTGCGTCTGAATGAGCCGCGTTATGTCACTTTGCCTAACATCATGAAGGCAAAGAAAAAGCCATTAGATAACGTCAAACCGGCAGATTTGTCAGTGGATGTCGCTTCCCGCGTCAAGACGTTGAAAGTGGTGGAGCCAGCCAAACGTTCTGCCGGTATCAAGGTGCCTGATGTGGCTACTCTGGTTGCCAAGCTCAGAAATGAAGCCAAAGTTATCAGCTAAGCGCCAGATTTTAAGCGCAAGATTTTAAGAACAATCACGAGGTCAGATTTAAAATTCTGCCCCGAACTAAGTGGAAAACATCATGACTACACTCGTCATCGCTGAACACGACAACGTTGCCCTTAAGGGTAGCACTCTCAATACCATCACTGCGGCAGTGCAATGCGGCGGCGATGTGCACGTACTGGTTGCTGGCCACAATGCGACAGCAGTGGCGCAAGCGGCGTCTCAGGTCGCCGGCGTTAGCAAAGTATTGCTGGCCGATGCGGCCTACTTTGCCGATGGTCTGGCAGAAAACATTGCCGAACAAGTTATGGCAATTGCTACTGCCTACAGCCATATTTTGGCACCGGCAACTGCCTACGGTAAAAATATTCTGCCGCGCGTCGCTGCTAAACTGGATGTCTCGCAAATCTCTGAAATCACGAAAGTGATTTCTGCTGACACGTTTGAACGTCCGATTTATGCCGGTAACGCGATTGCTACGGTGCAGTCTAGCGACGCAATCAAGGTAATTACCGTGCGTAGTACTGGCTTTGATGCGGCTGCCGGCGGCGCGTCTGCTGCGGTTGAAAGCATTGCTGCCGTGGCAGATTCCGGTAAATCCGCATTCGTATCACGCGAAGTGGCCAAATCAGATCGTCCGGAACTGACTGCGGCAAAAGTGATCGTTTCCGGTGGCCGCGGTATGGGTTCTGGCGATGCATTTAAATTGCTCGAACCGCTGGCAGATAAACTCGGTGCAGCAATGGGCGCATCGCGCGCAGCCGTTGATGCCGGTTATGTGCCAAATGACTGGCAAGTTGGCCAGACCGGCAAGATCGTCGCGCCTCAGCTGTACATTGCGGTCGGTATCTCCGGCGCGATTCAGCATCTGGCAGGGATGAAAGACTCGAAAACGATCGTGGCAATTAATAAAGATCCGGAAGCGCCGATTTTCTCCGTCGCGGATTACGGTATCGTTGGCGACCTGTTCGACATCGTGCCGCAACTGATTGCAGAACTGGGTTAAACAAAGGCAAAGCAGATGCAAGCATCTGCTTTGCAACACTTAAGATGTAAATAGGACGGGATAGACAGGTTTGTCGCGCAACTGACAGAGTAATTTCTGTAGTTCTGACATCATTCTGTTCATTCTGTCCATTTTTTTTGGAGTTGTAAATGAGCTACGTCGCCCCTTTAAAAGACATGTTGTTTGTGATGAACGAACTGGCAGGTCTGGCTGCAGTAAATGCGCTTCCCGGTTGTGAGGATGCCACGCCTGAAACGGTGGAGGCGGTATTAGAAGAAAATGCAAAATTTACCGGTGAAGTGATTGCGCCGCTAAATTGGGCCGGCGATCAGGCCCCGAGCTATTGGAAAAATGGCGAAGTCTTCACGACCAAGGGTTTTAAAGAAGCCTTCAAGATGTTTGGTGAAGCTGGCTGGCAAGGGGTTCAGCATCCGGCCGAATTCGGTGGCCAGGGCTTGCCAAAACTGGTGGCAACGCCGTGTATCGAGATGTTAAATTCAGCCAATATTTCTTTCGCTTTGTGCCCGCTTTTGAGTGACGGTGCGATTGAGGCTTTGCTGACAGCGGGGAGTGATGAGCAAAAGGCAATTTATCTGGAAAAACTGATTTCAGGTAAATGGACTGGCACCATGAATCTCACCGAGCCGCAGGCTGGTTCTGATCTGGCGGCAGTGCGTACCCGCGCTGTACCTCAGGGCGACGGCACATACAAGGTATTCGGGACTAAAATTTACATCACCTATGGTGAGCACGATATGACAGAAAATATCGTTCATCTGGTGCTGGCCCGTACGCCCGATGCTCCTGAAGGTGTAAAGGGGATTTCCCTGTTCATCGTTCCGAAATTTCTGGTGAATGCGGACGGCTCTCTGGGTGCGCGCAATGATGCGCATTGCGTTTCTATCGAGCATAAATTAGGGATCAAGGCGAGCCCCACTGCGGTATTGCAATTCGGTGATCATGGAGGTGCCATCGGTACGCTGGTCGGCCAGGAAAATCGCGGTCTGGAATACATGTTCATCATGATGAATGCGGCGCGTTTCGGAGTTGGTATGCAGGGTGTCGGCGTCGCAGAGCGGGCCTATCAAAAGGCCGTCAGTTATGCAAAAGATCGCGTGCAGTCACGTGATCTGGCCGGTTCGGCCGGGCCTGTGACGATTATTCATCATCCCGATGTACGTCGCATGCTGATGTCCATGCGCGCCCAGACTGAAGGCGCACGGGCACTGGCCTATGTCGCCGCGGCGATGAGTGATACCGCGCATCATCATACCGATGAGGCAACGCGTAAAGCTAACCATGCTTGCTATGAATATCTGGTGCCTATTATCAAAGGTTGGTCGACCGAGATGTCGTTGGATGTCACTTCTACTGGTGTCCAGGTGCATGGCGGTATGGGTTTTATTGAAGAAACCGGTGCAGCTCAACATTATCGTGATGCAAAAATCTTAACGATTTATGAAGGAACAACCGCAATTCAGGCCAATGATCTGGTTGGTCGTAAAACGGTGCGTGACGGCGGTGCCACCGCCAAGGCGCTGATTGCGCAGGTGCGTGCGACAGAGTTGCTGCTGGCAGCGAGTGCTTCGGCTGATCTGCAGGCGATCGCCCGTCAGTTGACAGCCGGTTCCGCCGCATTGGAAGACGTGGTCAACTTTGTTGTCACTAACTTTAAGCTCGATATTAAGGCGGTATTTTCAGGTAGCGTCCCGTATCTGAAGCTTGCCGGTCTGGTGTTGGGCGGTTGGCAAATGGCGCGTGCAGCCTTGGTTGCAGAGCAAAAGTTGCAAGCGGGCGAGGGTGATGCCGGTTTCTATAAGGCTAAAATAGCTACGGCGCGTTTCTTTGCGGATCACCTGCTGTCTGCGGCGCAGGGTTTGCGTTCATCTATCGTCGATGGTAGCGCCGGTGTTATGGCGATGGCGGAAGATCAATTCTGATTAGTATTCAAGCCAGCGTGTAGGATAAAAAAACGGCACAAGATTTTCTTGTGCCGTTTTTGTTTGCAGACGCCAGCGCTGCCGATTTAGCCGTAAGCACCACCGGTATAGAGTAAGTCAAAGCCGCGTGCCAGCACCGCGATAAGAGTCATTGCACCCACGCCGAGTGTCAGCACCAGGTTCAGTGCCAAAGGCCAGGACGAGTCGCTTTTCTGTCCGGATTCGGGATTGTAGGTGGCATCCCATTTTTCATCTGATTTCAGTCCTAGCACCAGGGCTTCCAGCAGGCTGATCAGGAACGATAAGATCAGCGGGCTCATGGTTACGAGTAGCGGTAAATTAAAAAATAGTTTTGTCAGTAGTAAGGTAATCGGCAGGCTGACGAAATGTAGCCAGCCCCATTGGTCACCGCGGCCAGCAAGATAAAACCGGTGCAGTCCGGCACTTCCGAGTGTTGAGGCTAAAAAGCTAGTGAGTGCTTTGTTTTTATGTTTTTTTATCATTGGAATGGCGGTGATGAAGGGGGGAGTTGGTAAGGGCCGTTGGGTTGCTGAAATTGGGTGGCGATGCTGAGCAGCGCCTAATAGTATTGAATCATGCCGATAGAGTGATTCTAGCGGATTTACACCCTTGCCATCGTCCTGGTGATGGCTGTGCCGCGAAAAAGCGCTCAGATTAAGGTCCTTGTTAATGGATATTTGCTTCCGACTTGCGTGTGACTGGTAAATTTTGAGTCTGCTTTGAGATTTTTTACGGTTTGCTGGCCGTAATCCGGCATATAAATAAACTCAATATGATCGTTATGCCCTGATTTTAAAATGTAAGAGAGGATAATCCTTGCAGAGGTGTGCTCTGGCGCGTTATAATTTGCGGCTTTTTCCGTCGTTAGACATTTTTTGGAAATATTATGGTCGTTATTCGTTTAGCTCGTGGTGGTGCAAAAAAGCGCCCTTTCTACAATATCGTTGCAGCAGATTCACGCAATCGTCGTGATGGTCGTTTCATCGAACGTATCGGTTTTTACAATCCGGTAGCAACTGGCAATGCTGAGACAGTTCGTGTCGCAGCGGATCGCCTGGCGTACTGGCAAGGTGTTGGCGCACAATTGTCGCCGGCAGTTGCTCGTCTGGTTGCTCAGTCCAACAAAGCAGCGGCTTAATAGCTTGTCTGCGAAGTTGACTGGCAGTTTGGCTAGTACAAGTGCTCCTGAAGATTTAGTCCTTGTTGGCTATGTCTCGGGGGCATTTGGTCTTCAGGGTTGGGTAAAAGTACGCCCTTACTCTTCCACAGCAGATGCCTTATTGTCTGCGAAGACCTGGTGGTTGGAAAATGCGCAACAGCCTGAAACGCGCGATGTTGATCGTCTTGAATGTAAAATTCACGGCGAAGATGTGGTGGCGAGACTGGTTGGTGTTGCTGATCGCAATGCCGCCGAAGCGCTCAAAGGTACCACGGTTAAAATTTCCCGCAAGCATTTTCCGGTGTTGCCGGACGGCGAATTTTACTGGCTGGACCTGATCGGCCTGGCAGTTGAGAATTTACAAGGCGAAAGCCTTGGGCAAGTCCGGGATCTCATGGATAACGGTGCCCATCCGATTTTACGTGTTGCAGAAGCTGATGTTCCCGAAAGCGAACTGGCCAAGCACGAGCGTCTGATCCCTTTTGTTGAAAGTTTCGTCAAAGAAGTTGATCAGAAGGCTGGTAAAGTCACGGTTGATTGGGGCCTTGATTATTAGTCAGCTCAGGAGAATTTGTGCTCTGTTTCAACGGATATATGTTATGAGATCAGAAGGCCTGCATTATGCAGTTTGATGTCATTAGTTTATTTCCTGAAATGTTCACGGCTCTGACGCAGTCTGGTATCACCCGACGTGCATTTGAACAAAAAAAGTGTGAACTGGCGTTGTGGAATCCTCGTGATTTCACCTCAGACCGGCATCGTACCGTAGACGACAGGCCGTATGGCGGTGGTCCCGGTATGGTGATGCTGGCAAAACCCTTGCAGGCGGCAATTTTTGCGGCAAAGGAGCGTCAGACACAGTTAGGGCTCGCTCAACCACGTGTGATTTATCTGTCACCGCAAGGGCGTCCTCTGACACATCAGCGCGTCATGGATTTCTCGCAACAGGCTGGCATCGTGCTGTTATGTGGTCGCTATGAAGCGGTTGACCAGCGTCTGCTCGACCATTATGTCGATGAAGAAATCAGCCTTGGCGATTTCGTCTTGTCCGGTGGTGAGTTGCCTGCGATGGCGCTGATGGATTCGGTGATACGCCAGTTGCCCGGTGTTTTACATGATGGTGCCTCGGCAGTTGAGGATAGTTTTGTGAATGGTTTGCTGGATTGTCCGCATTACACGCGCCCGGAAGTGTTTGAAGGGCATGCAGTGCCGGCATTGCTGATGGGTGGAAATCACGCCGACATTGAAAAATGGCGGCGCCAGAAATCATTGCAAGCCAGTCTTGAAAAACGCCCGGATCTGATCGCGGCAGCCCGTGCAGCGGGCCTGTTGAATAAAATTGATGAGAAATTCTTGAGCAGTTTGTAGAGAATTTTTTGTTTGTAGCAATGTCAGGTCGTATGATCTGGCAATCAAAGAGCGAACTTCGGTTCGCATGTTAAACCCCATCCTCTACTGAGCCATGTTTCGCGGCGTCAGCAAGATGGTATCCGGAGTAATAAAATGGATCTGATCCAAATTTTAGAGGCAGAAGAAATTGCGCGCCTCGGCAAGACAATCCCTGTTTTCGCACCTGGCGATACAGTTATTGTTAGCGTTAACGTAGTTGAAGGTACACGCAAGCGTACCCAGGCTTACGAAGGCGTTGTTATTTCCCGTCGTAACCGTGGTTTGAATTCAAACTTCATCGTTCGTAAAATTTCATCTGGCGAAGGCGTTGAGCGTACATTCCAATTGTATTCTCCGTTGATCGCTTCGATCGAAGTGAAGCGTCGTGGTGACGTACGTCGCGCCAAGTTGTACTACTTGCGTGAGCGTTCAGGTAAATCTGCACGTATCAAAGAAAAATTGCCAACCCGTAAGACAGCAGCGCCAAAAGCAGCGTAATATTTGCTTGGAAGCTGTGTTGGAAAAAGGGATGCCTCTGGCGTCCCTTTTTTATTTCCTTACATTGGGCAAATTCGACAGAAGGGATAGTGAGAGTGAAGTTGGTGTTTAATCCGGAAGAATTACCAATCCTGTCGATTGCACGCGAAGGCGCCATCGCGCCATCACTCCTGTCTGCGGCGCACTTACGCCAGCGTTTTGCTCAACCGTCTTTGTGGACGCCGGAATCGACGGATGAGCATCTATTGTCCCCCTTGAGCTCGTTTCGTCCGGCCTCGGTTCTCATACCACTGGTCTTGCGGGATGACGGTCTGAGCTTGCTATTGACGCATAGGGCGGCTCATTTGCATGACCATGCGGGCCAGATCAGTTTTCCTGGCGGTCGTTTTGAAAAGACGGATGCCAGCCCTATCGACACTGCCTTGCGTGAAGCGCAAGAAGAGATAGGCTTGGAGCGTCAGCATGTTGATGTGATCGGCTTGTTACCGCAATACCGCACCGGCACCGGTTACGAGATCACGCCTGTGGTCGGCCTGGTTCAGCCACCATTTGAATTAAAAGCCGATCCGCTTGAAGTGGCGTCGATCTTTGAAGTGCCCTTGTCTTTTTTAATGGATGCGCAAAACCATCAATTGCGCTCTATTGAGTTGCCTGGCGGGGTGGGGCGGCGACATTTTTACGCCATGCCTTATCATCAGCATTTTATTTGGGGGGCAACAGCCGGCATGCTGCGCAACCTTTTCCATTTTTTACGCGCATAGCCACACTCTTTCGCTCTTGTATAATTTCATCATTCCGGTACTGCTGGCCAGACAGCTGATCTGCGAAACGCAAGCCGATGCCGAACGGGCTTCATAATCCGGGCAAATCAGTTTACACTTGCCGCATGTACAAAATCATTTCAAGCTGGCAACGATTGAATCAGACCTCACTATGACATTTATCTCCATACTCTGCGCCCTGTTGATCGAGCAATTGAAACCTCTGCGGGTAGATAATCCGATTTATTTACAGGTGCAACACCTGGCCGCGAAAATCGAAGCCTGGTGCAATGCCGGTAAGGTCAGCCATGGCCGTATGGGCTGGTGGATACTGGTCGGCGGGCTCACCGTCCCTACCGCATTGGTGTACTGGCTCTGCATCAGTTTTAGCCCGATTGCGGCCTTTATCTGGAACGTACTGATAGTTTATCTGACGCTGGGGTTTCGTCGCTATAGCCATTATTTTACCTCGATCCAATTAGCACTTAGTTCCGGCGATGAGGCCGCCGCGCGTGCCTATCTGACCGAGTGGACGCGGCTTGACACCACGGCCATGGACGTTTCTGAAATTTCCCGGATTGCCGTAGAGCGCGCATTAATTGCTTCGCATCGCAATGTGTTCGGCGTGTTTTTCTGGTTTTTGATGCCGGTCGGCCCCGCATGTGCGGTGATGTACCGTATGGCGGAATTTTTGTCGCGGGCATGGAATGAACCGGACCACATGCAAAATGAGGCATTCGGTCAATACGCCACCAAAATATTTTACTGGATAGACTGGATTCCGGCACGCCTGACGGCCGTGGCTTTTGCCGTGGTCGGTAATTTTGAGGACGCGGTTTATTCCTGGCGCAATTATGCGGATCGCTGGCCAGATGAGTTGGTCGGGATTATTTTGTCCTCCGGCGGCGGCGCACTCGGTGTGCGTCTGGGGGAGCCGGAAACCAAGGCGATGATCTTAAGTGTGGACGCCAGTGCGGTAGATATGGACAGTCTGGAAATGGAAAGCCAGCCAGGCGTGGAAGCCTCACCACGTTCGCTGCAAAGCGCGGTAGGCCTGGTCTGGCGCGCTTTGTTGCTGTGGATGATGCTGCTATTGTTATTGCTGTTTTTTCGCATGGCGGTGATGTAGACGCTAGCCTAGCCTAGCCTTTGCGCAGTGATCTCAGCGTTAGTGTCGATGGCAAGAGATCTCTGTACATTGATTGCTCCGGTGATAGCCCCGACATGGTGATTCGAAAATCACTGCTTCGGGGCTATTACTTTTCATTTATGCTTTATTTAATAAATTAATTTATCAATCACTGGAACTTGATGAAGCATGCAATGTAGTGGCGTCCTGATCGCCTGGAATGACCAGCGTGGCTTTGGGTTTATCCAGCCAG
The DNA here is from genome assembly GCA_038330335.1 of Burkholderiales bacterium. GTDB lineage: Bacteria > Pseudomonadota > Gammaproteobacteria > Burkholderiales > Burkholderiaceae_D > Undibacterium. The sequence goes on from JBBQNW010000020.1 coordinate 17,828, forward strand.
TGTCTGGTGGCCAGCAGATTTTTGTCCATATTCAGGCTTTCCAGGAAAGATCCCAGCGACCGCAGGTCGGACAACCAGTGAGTTTTCAACTTGAGCTGAATGCCCAAGGTCAGCAGCGGGCAGCAAATGTACGCTGCCGCAACAGCGCCAAAAACTCCCAGTCTGCAAAGTACATACAAAAAAATTTTCCTGCGCGCCGGCGTGCCGCCAGGGTGTTCGCTATTCCTGTTTTTTTCCTGATTTTTCTGTTGACGGATGTGTTCTGGCGCGTCCCAGCCTGGGTAGGTATGCTGTACCTGGTTTTCAGTGTGTTTTGTTTTGTCGCTTATGCCATCGATAAATCGGCTGCTAAGGCCGGGCGGCGGCGGATGGCCGAATCGACCTTGCTGGCATGGGGACTGTTTGGTGGTTGGCCCGGTGCCATCATGGCACAGCAACTGTTGCGCCACAAATCGAACAAGCCGACCTTCCTTGCCAAATTTTGGATTAGCGTGGCCGTTAATATCCTGGCCTTCCTTCTGCTCCGCTCAGCTTGGCTGTAGCCTTACCTGGTTTAGTTTTGCATGGCTTCCGTACTCATTTTTTGGCTTTTGCATGCGTCGGCCAATTATTTTTCTTACCATTGGCGTCTTGTGGCGGCACTTTAGGTTCCTATCCAGGCCTCCGGTCGCATATGACTGGCGGCAGGCGCTGGTGGCACGTACATTGAGCTGGCGCTGTGCTCATGACGTCATAAGCGACTGGCGAATAATTAACCAAAGGAAACCATCATGCTGAATCAAATTCTTCTCAATACGCCGCGCTGGGTCTGGTTTTTACTTGCAGCCTTAGTCTGGCTCGGTCTGAGCCAGGCGCGTACCCGCAAGGTGTCGCTGCAACGGGTCACGGTGATGCCGCTTGTCATGGTAGGTCTGTCGCTGTATGGCACGGTAACGGCATTTGGTGCTGACGTAGCGGTGTTGCTGGTGTGGTTGCTCGCGTGCGCTCTGATGATGGTACTGGTGCTGCGGCGCAGGCTTGCTGCCGCCACCCGTTACGACGCTGGTGCACGCTGTTTTACGGTAGCGGGCAGCTGGCTGCCGTTGCTCTTGATTATGGCTATCTTTATGACGAAATATCTGGTCGGTGCGCTTGCTGCGATGAATCCGGCGCTATTACATGAGACGCGCAGTATGCTGGGTTTTGCTGTCTTGTCTGGCATTTTTAGCGGTGTTTTTTTGGGCCGCGCGATGCGCTTGTGGCGCCTGCTTCCCTCTTCGACGACGCTGCCGCTCAATGCCGGTTAGTGCTTGCTTTGAAATCGTCGCAATAGTTGCAATGGTCGCAATGGTTGCAATGGTCGCAATGGTTGCAATCGTCGCAATGGTTGCAATGGTTGCAATGGTCGCAATACATACCATTAAGTATCAAGACCCGCTTGGTTATATATGCGCTTGCCGGACACATCGCCACGGATGGCGGATGTGTTCATGCAACGCAGCTCAGATGCTGATGTTTTCACATTGGCAAGGCCCTTTGGATTTAATCCGCGTTCTGCTTTTGCGCCAAGTCTTCTATAAGATATAATACGTGGGTAGTTTGAAAGCTTGGCGCAAGGTTTACCGACCAGAATAGAGGCCAGGAGTTTTTTTAGACGTCAGAGTACGCCGATCACATGGCCGATCCCATCAAAAACAATACACCACCAAAGCGCGAGTTTTTCATCCACGGTCTGACCAGTGATGGAAAACAATTTCGCCCCAGCGATTGGGCAGAGCGCCTGTGCGGTGCGATGTCGAGTTTTCGTCCTGATCCCGGTAGAAATGCGCATTTATTGTATTCACCATATGTGCGCCCCTTGCTGCTTAATGGCATACGTTCAGTGGTGGTGAATGAAGCATTGCGCGAGATCGAACCTCTGGCATATCATTTTGTCGTCAGTTTTGCCAAAGACAATGATCTTCAGATCATTGATGCTTGTCTGTTACCAGACCCGCCGGCAGCCGTCAAAGCCGGCAAATAACGAGTGAACGCCGTCTCGTTTACTAAATGACTCTACTCTTGATTTTTAGCTAAAAACGCCTGCATTACCTGCTCGCGTAACCAGCGGTTGGCCGGGTCGTTTTCGACATTTTGATGCCAGTATAAATACACATCCCAAGACGGCATCGGTATCGGTAAGGGCAGCACCTGATTGTCAAACTGCTCATTGGCGATGCGTGCATAGCCTTCCGGCATGGTCAGCAGCAGGTCGGTCTGGCTGACGACACGGCAAGCCGCAAAATAATGCTGGCAACGCAAGCGTATGCGGCGCTGCAAACCCAAACGACTTAATTCAAAATCTTCCAGTCCCATCCCTTTGCGTCTGGAGCTGGCCAGAATGTGCTCGGCATTCAGATAAGTATCCAGATCAAGCTTGCCATTGATGGCCGGGTGGCCTTTGCGCACCACCACCACGGTGGTGTCCTGCACGATTTTTTGCCGCCGGATTTCATTCGGTAGCGGCAACAGCATGTCAATTGCCAGGTCAAGCGAACCTGCGGCCAGCTCACTGACTAATTCGCGGCGGTCGACCTGAATCGCGGCCAGGGTAATGTGCGGCGCTTGCCGGGTAATACTTTGTAGCAGCGGCGGCAAGACGGTCGATTCCAGTACGTCGCGTAACGCCAGATTAAATTGCTTATTCTCCAGGGCAGGATCAAATTTTCCGGCGTCAGCCAGCGTCACCTCCAGCCCGCGTAGTGCCGTCCGCACCGGTTCTATGATGCTGCGCGCCAGCGGGGTCGACACCATGGCATGGCCTTGCCTGACAAATAAGGGGTCATCAAAGATCAGGCGCAGCCGCGCCAGCGCATGGCTGATGGCTGGCTGAGTCAGAAATAACTTCTGGCTGGCGCGCGTGACGCTGCCTTCAGTATAGATGGCGTCAAAGACCGTAAACAGATTCAGATCGACTTTTGATATATGCATGAAATTAATAGAGGATGATAATAACTATTCATTTGATCAATTATATCCTGAGGCATACACTCTATTCATAGATTTAGTCAGCCCGCAGCTTGTCGTTGCGCTGACTGACGCAGCTAAAGCAGCTAACGAAGTTAGCGCAGCGTTTTGACGATACACATCAGCAAGGAAACACAATGGCGCAAATTTATCTGGTACGGCATGGTCAGGCTTCGTTCGGTAGCCAGAATTATGATCAGTTATCGCCCCTGGGCACAGAACAGGCGATGCATCTGGGGCGCTGGTGGGCGGCGCGCGATCTGTCGGTATCGCGTGTGGTTACCGGCAAGCTGCAGCGCCACGTGCAGACCGCCCGAGCCTGTATGGCCGAGATGCAGGGGATTGCAGATGAGCAGCTCAACACCGCGCACTGGCAATGTGACGCCGATTTTAATGAGTACAACCATCATGAAGTGCTGGCCAGACACGTGCCGGCATTTGACGATCCGGCCGAGGTGAAGCGGTTTTTACTGACCACACCCAATGGCAAACAGGCATTTCAGGATATTTTTTCCCAGGCGATTGCGCGTTGGGTAACCGGTAAATATGATGACGATTACAGCGAAACCTGGCTGGCTTTTCGCCAGCGCTGCGTTGCCGCATTAGAGCGCCAGATCAGCGATCCGGAACCGGCTAAAAATATCGTCATTTTTACCTCGGGCGGCACTATCTCGGCGCTGTGCCAGCATGTACTGGGCTTTCCGGATGCACGCTTTGCCGAGCTGAACTGGTCGCTGGTGAACAGCGCCGTCACCCGCTTTCATTTGCAGACGGCATCCGGTGACAAACCGGCACGGCTGGCGCTGGCGTATCTGAATAATTTTTCGCATCTGGAACATCTGAATCAACCCAAACACATCACTTACGTATAAGGCAAGGGCAAGGACTATGAAAATTAACAATAACGTCAATACCAGAGATCTTTTTGATTTAAGCGGCAAAGTTGCATTGGTCACCGGTGCCAGCCGCGGTATCGGCGAAGCTGTAGCAAAAACGCTGGCGGCGCATGGCGCCTATGTGAT
>JBBQNW010000021.1:0-21419 GCA_038330335.1 Burkholderiales bacterium
CTCTAAAAACCAGGGTGTGATCGAGGCGATTACCCCGCGCAAGACTTTACTGTACCGTTCTGATCAATACAAATCCAAAATGCTGGCTGCTAACCTGACGCAACTGGTAGTGGTGGTGGCAACCGAGCCGAGTTTTTCAGATGATTTAATCTCGCGCGCGCTGGTGGCGTCGGAATCGTCGGGCATCAAGGCACACATTATTTTAAATAAGATTGACGTCACCGAAAGCCTGCCCAAAGCACGCGAACGGGTCGGTCTGTATGCCAAACTAGGTTATCCGGTACATGAAGTGTCGGTCACCGGCATGCCAGACAGCACCCGCGTCACCTTAATGAACTTGCTACAGGGGCAAAGCACGATCCTGATCGGCCAGTCTGGGATGGGTAAATCATCATTGATCAATCTGATTATTCCTGACGCAGAAATCGCTACCCGCGAAATTTCGGCGGCGCTCGACACTGGCAAACACACCACCACCTTCACCCGTTTGTTCCAGATGGAGGACTACGAAGGGCAAGCCACGGCGGTGATTGATTCGCCGGGCTTTCAGGAATTTGGCTTGCATCACCTGAGCGAAGGGATGCTGGAGCGGGCGTTTCCAGAATTTTTGCCGTATCTGGGTCATTGTAAATTTTACAATTGCCATCACCACGCCGAGCCTCACTGCGCCGTCACTGCCGCAATCAAAACCGGCGAAATCAGCAGCATGCGGCACGATCTGTTTAAACAATTAGTGCATGAGGCGGCACAAACCATCGGTTATTAGCCTGCCATCGCCGCATTACAATAAAGCTTCAGAGCAGTGACTTGCCGGTGCCCATGTTTGAACGCCGACAAGCTGCTCAGGTACGTTCCGGATGGCGCCCGACCACTTCGCGGTAGGCATGCCAGGTAGCATGCCCGACCACCGGCATGGCCACGATCAGCCCCAGATTCCAGGTAAAAAATCCCAGTACCACCAAGCCCACAATTAACAAAGCCCAGACGATCGTGGCGGGGACGTTGATAAACAAGGCAACGGTACTGATGATCATGGCGGTAATCGCATCGGTATCACGGTCCAGCATTAGGGGAATAGAAACCCAGCTAATGGCAAACACCAGGCTGGCGAAGATAAACCCGATACAGCAGTACACGGCAATAAATTCCAGATTACTCAATGAAAACAACTGCGCTAAAAACCCGTGCATGGTTGGCATGCCCTTGTTATAGAACAGTGCGAACACCACCAGCGAAGCGCGCGCCCAGACCAGCATGATGACTGCCAGCACCAGCGCTAATATGCCGATATTGCTCCAGCGGCCGCGCATCGAAAACAAGGTCGCCAGCATGCCTGACTTTTCGCTTTCAAGACGGCGGCTGATGTCGTACAACCCCAGCGACAGCAAGGGGCCGAGCAACAAGAAGCCGCAGGACATCGCCGATAAATACTGCGGCGCATTCGACAAAATCGCCGTCAGCAGCCAGCCCATTGCGGCGAAACACAGACCGTAAAACAGGCTGATTTTGGGTGCGGCACAAAAATCCCGCCACCCCATTGTTAACCAGACAAACCCCTGTAAAGCAGCAACCCGGCGTATCGGTGGAAAAGCTGACTCTTCATCGATGATCGTTTCAATATCTGGTGCGGCGCTGTCACCAGACCTCCCATTTCCCTGCTCTTGCATACCTGTCCCCTCAATTTTTTTTTATAGGATTGAGAACTTACACAATATCGCCCCGGCGTCGTTGTTAGCTCCTGGCGGCGCTAGCGCACCGTCATCGGCAGGCCTGGCAGGGAGCATTTTGCGTAAGTCCTATTCTTATCAACATCAACGTCATTTTTCATGATCTGCGTCAAGCCCATGCTAAAACATTTCATCGGGTCTTGGCAATGCAAACCCGGACAATTTGATCAACAGCTATCGTGAAAAAATATCCTCCCTACCAGTTTTATAAGACATCAGGATTAAGCCATATAAAAAACACCTTAAAAATATACTGCAGGAGGTATATGTGAAATACGGGGTGGAGAGATATAGCTCGCAAGAGGCGTAGTTCAGAAGACTATAGTTCGAACGGATAATTATTAAATGGAAATGTTTTCAGTAGCATTGCGCGCATCGTTAATGCAACACTGAACACTGCACACTGAGGAAACGCAGAAATTCGCTTGCTGGCAGGATAGTATTGGCAAATTATCGGATATGCATCGGATACGCATGCCTGATGCCATGGCGCAAGTGAGCGGCCTTGCCGGCGCCATCCATAAAGCGGGACGGCAAAAACCTGATCGGCCTGAGTAATGACGTACTTTTGACGTACTTTTGACGTACTTTTGACGTACTTTTCATGGCCGGCAAGATGACCGCGCAACTGGAGAAATACGCAGGTACTGCCAGCGCTCAGTTAGTCAACTTGTTAGTCAACTTGTTAGTCAACTTATGTGGCCGCCAACGCATGTTGTCGCAGCATGGCCAAGGATGATCAGGCCGCGCAATGCGGCATTGCCCCATTAAACCGCAGCAGCAAACTGGCGGTAACCCGAAAAGCATTGATCGCCGGCTTAGCGACGCTCAGCAATGGGTATTTTTCGATAACGCCCTCGCATTACCCCGGGGCGAAGACCCCGAAGCACGCCGGATCGCGGCCAGCAAGCTCGCCACCAGCAGCGAACGCCGGCTTGCGATCATGCACAAAGTGACGGGTAGGTATCAGCAAATGGCCTGATTCTATTCACACAAGGTACACCGCCAGGTGTCCGCCAACTGGCGTTCAGCCAGTGTTCAAACCAGCCCTCAGAGCGACATCCGCACGGTATTTCGTCCCGACTGTTTCGCCTCATACAACATTGCATCGGCACGCTGAAACCAGACGTCGCCGCTTTCTCCATCGTTTCTCTTGGCAATACCGATCGATACTGTCACCGGATAAGCGGGAATCAGTTCGGCCTGTTCCACCAGGGTTCGCAACTGCTCTGCCAGATTAATCGCGGCCGCCGTACTGTCGGCACCAATCGCCAAAATGACAAACTCTTCCCCGCCGAAGCGAAACAGGCGGTCAATTGAGCGGATGCGGAAGCGGATCAGATCACAAAACTTCATCAGTACCTGGTCGCCAGTGGCATGGCCAAACTGGTCATTGACGTGCTTGAAATGATCCAGATCAAGCACAAACAAGCAGGCTTCTATCTTGGCATTTTTCGGTTGATACAGATCGGTCAGCAAACGGTCAAAAGCGCGCCGGTTACCAACGCCGGTCAGAAAATCAATCTCAGCCTGATGATTTAATTCCAGATGTTGCAAACTAGTACGGTGAGAGAAAATATACGAAAATAAGTTAATCAGCACTAAGGTAATGACAACACTGGATAAATCGAGCGTGTTCATTTTGCTGGCCAGCACCAGCACCAGCAGGATCAAGGACACGGTGTTAATCGCCAGCGCCTCGCTCGCCTTGAGCATAAAAAACGCCGCAACCATGGTGGGATAAACCCAATACACTATCGACGGGCCTTTGACATAAATCGAGGCGAGCATGCCAATAGAGTAAAACACCGTGATCGCGATGCTGCCAAAACGAATCCTGCGGGTGTACCAGACAAATAACATAATACTCATCATGCCAAGCACGATACCCATGTCAACCGCGGCCAGCAGCCAGTTCCCCTGAAACATGCGAATGACGCCGAAAGGGAAAATACTGGGGATACTCAGCCCGCCCAACAGCATCAAGATAATCTCTTCGGTCGAGCGTTTTGACATGATTGTTACTGCCCTAATATCGGTTCACCAACAATGAGCATTGCCGCATGCCCAACTCCTGTGATGATCGGCATTGCCGGCAAATCACATTCGGCCTCAAGCATCACCACTTATTTGGCCGGCACTGGCGCCGGAGCAGGGACTGCCGTTTCTGCCTGATCGGTTTGCACCACCACGCCAGGTGATATAGAAATATCGGTGGCAACGCTGACCTTGGTGACGTAATGACGAGTTTCGCCAAAGCAAGACGTTGGTAAGCCGACTTTTTCTTCGTAGTGCAAAGTAACGCGTTTTCCCATTACGCCAGTAATCTCGGCGGCAACCGCATCATCGTGTACGGTAAATAAAAATTTCTCCACCGTTGCGCTACCCGGCAAAGAGACTAGCGCCAGTTCCCCTTCCCAGGTTTTGCACAGCCAGCCTTTATGCGACAATTTCTGTATCCACCCAGCCCGTTCACCGGATGAATAACTCCAGTTGAGCGCAGCCGCAAAATATCCGGTCACCAGCAGAGCCAGAATCACCAAAGCAAGAAAAATACGTTTAAAAATCATATCAGAGTGCTTTATCCAGGTTAATTAAGTTGCTACGCTGAAAGTGTATTTGATTCCATGAAACATGGTCAATCACTCATTTAGTGCGCAAGGAAGACGGCTTGACCCGATAAAAGTATGCTGATGGCTGTGCATCAGAGTACTCAGGAGGTGCCCGGCCCGAACTTGGCAGGTTCACCGGGGTTACAGGAAAGCCCTTTTCACGTTGCATTGTTACATTAAAGCAACAATAACAGCATGCCAAGTCAGCATTTATATGCCAGACCTCTGCATAAAAGCCGCACCAATATCTATATCGATAAAAAACGGCGGATTTGATCCGTTTTTTATCATATGAAACATGCCTGCGGTTTGATCTTAGCGGGCCGGTATCGGATATCTGGCGAACGCAGCACTGACTGCCTTATTGATCGCGGCAGGAAGATCATTTAACGTCTCTTGCGTAACACTCCCGCTCACCACACTTTCCCAGACCATTTGCTTGTGCGCCGCATCGACCACATCAATGTTCAAGGTTCCCTCTTGATACTGCGACACGATGGTCTGGTCATAATACATAGGCCACGGTGCATACAACCCGGCGCGGTAACCATAATAGCCACCGCCTATTCCGAAACTTGACCTCGGGATGGTGCTGACACGGATTTTTTCGTTCAAGACAGCATTAAAATTTACCAGTAATTGCGGCGCACTATCGACCAGACGCATGCCACGCGCTTCCATTTCGCGCTGGGTATTGGCTTTCAGTTCCTGCGAGACGATGCTCTGGTAACCGTCGCGATCAGTCCCCAAAGGTGTGGCGAAAGCGAAAGTTTTATATTGGGTAAAGTCGGTAGTGCGGTCAAACGCCGAGCGTACCTCGGGTGCGGAAGCGCAACCGCCTAAGGCAAGCAAACTGCCTGTCAGCACCGCCAGCAGGAATAGAAATTTTTTAATCGGATTTAATTTCATAATGATCACCTATTTGTTATTGGCTTGGTTTTTCAATATACCTCTGTCGCGGCGAAATTATTTGATTTTTATCCCAATGCAGGCAAATAAAACCACTTGCATCACAAAGCCAGGACCAGATTGGAAGCCCGCTGCGACAATGCGTCAGCCATAGAGTTTTTGTGACGGGGTATCCAGCATAGGCGCACTTCAGGCAAACGTGCCAGCAAAGCCTGAGCACAAGCACGATGTGTCTGCAACACGGCCGAGGCATCGGCGTCGCTTTGGCCGGCATCAGTGATAACGACCTGACTATCGCCGTAGACTACCAGGCGCGCCGGTTGCAAGGGTACAGCCAGCGCCAGTAAAGCGATGAGGGCCCGGTACTCGGCATCGCTGCTGCTGCCATCGCCGGCCAGCTCACAGACTTCAAAATACTCACCGTTTGGCCCTTGTAAGACGCCGCCAATGCCGCAACGGCCGGGATTCGGCCGCGCCGAACCGTCGAACCATGCGAGCCAGGCATCGGCCAGCGGCTGATTTTTACTCTGTTTGTACTGATACGCGTCCTGCTGGCGTTGTCGCCTGAGTGCGCGACGCTGGACCTCGGCCTGAATATGCGCTTCGCGCTTTGCCACCAGTAGCCACAGATCTTCAGCGCCCGCGACTGCCAGCAGTATCTGTGTCAGAGCCTGCATTTCGGTTAACCCCGTTTGCCGGACAAGCCGTCGGGCCGCCACTTTTTCAGCATGGTAGGCGGCGTTACTCAATTGTTCGAATTTGGTCATAAGCTAAAACTAGTTGGCATTGAAGCCTGAGCATAAAGCAATGCGTCCGCCCTGAAACTTTTATCAGATAACAGCTTGCTATAGAACATAACAATCAACGTAAGCCGGATCAGCCGGATAGCGCCCTGAGCAAGAGCATCGTAATTCAGCGAGGCAGGCGGTTTAGGTGGCAATCCGGCGAACGTAAGTTTTCCTTAAGATTTAAGCAGCATGCTGAACTTATTGCCCGGCGTTCAACGTCTTTTTAACATTATATTAAGACGTGTTTCCTCTTTTGGCTACGCGACACATTTTCATTCAGATATTCCGCCGGGCACTAACGCCGGGCACTAAAAGAGTCATAAAAAATTAAGGAAGCATCATGAAAAAATATTTATGTTCTGTTCTCCTGCTCATTTCCAGCGGGATCATGTCGGTTGCCCACGCTAGCACACCATCAGAATTATTGCAGTCTTACGAAGCCACTTCCGGTAAAGCCTCAGTCACTCGCGGCGAGCAATTTTTCAACAACAAACATGGGCGGGACTGGAGTTGTGCCAGTTGTCACACAGCGACACCAAACAAGACAACGGAACATATTGTCACCGGAAAAAGTATAGAAGCACTGGCACCGTCGGCCAATGCAAAGCGCTTCACCGATCAGGCTAAGTCTGAAAAATGGTTCAAGCGTAACTGCAAAGATGTGCTCGCCAGAGAATGTAGTGCGCAAGAGAAAGCCGACGTCATCGCCTGGTTACTCAGCGTTAAATAAATGCCACAACGAAATGCCACAACGAAATACCACAACGAAATACCACAACGAAATACCACAACGAAATACCACAACGAAATACCACAACGAAATGCCACAACGAAATACCACAACGAAATACCACAACGAAATACCACAACGGCTACAACATCACCCCTGAGAGGCTATCGTGAAAAAAATATTCTTCTATCTGTTTGCCGGTGTGTGGGCGCTATCGTCGACACCGTCAATGGCCGACAATATCGGCATCCCGGGCGCGATACCAAAATCGTATATGGCAGAGTGCGCCAGTTGCCATATGTCTTATGCGCCGGGTCTGTTACCGGCCAAATCCTGGCATAGCGTGATGAACTCGCTGGACAAGCACTTTGGCAGCGACGCCAGTATCGATGCCAAGTCCGTCACCGAGATATCGGCATGGTTACAAGCCAATGCGGCCAGCTCGCGCAAGTTTGCCGAAGCCCCGCCCGACAACCGCATCACCAGCAGCAGCTGGTTCACTCGTAAGCACAGGGAAGTGAGCAGAGATATCTGGGCCCGCGCTTCAGTGAAAAGTCGCTCTAACTGTATTGCCTGTCATCAGCAGGCTGCCAAGGGCTTTTTTGACGAAAATAATGTGAGAATACCGCGATGACACCCGGAATCATTAGCGCGCCTGAAAAGAGTCGTACAGACCGCGCAGCGGCAGCACAAAAACAGCCTGGGCTGGTATGGGATTGGCCGGTCCGGATATTTCACTGGACTCTGGCATTGTGTTTCGCCGGTGCCTGGCTCACCTCAGAGAGTGAAAGCTGGAAACTCTGGCATGTCAGTTTTGGCTATTCCATGGCCGTTCTGATCGGGTTTCGCCTGATCTGGGGTGTGCTTGGCACACGTTACGCGCGTTTTACGCAATTTGTTAAAGGCCCTGTCGCGATTAAGCAGTACTTCACGGCAATTTTACGTGGCCAGCCTGAACACCACACCGGTCATAACCCGGCCGGGGCGCTGGCAATCCTGGCCATTTTTGGCACTGTCATCCTGACCGTGGCCAGCGGTTATGCCAGCTACGAAGAGCTGGGCGGAGAATGGTTGGGCGAGCTCCACGAAACCGTGGCCAGCGTGCTGATGGGGATCGTTGTCATTCACATTGCTGCTGTGGTATTGATGAGTCTGCTAAACAAAGAAAATTTGATTCGCGCCATGCTGACCGGCAAAAAACTGATTACCCGTCAGGAGGCGATCGGCTCCGGATGGTTAAGCATCGCTCTGCTTCTGCTCTGCGCGGTGGCTAGCGTGTGGTGGTTAATGCTCAGCAAACCATAATTGCGCAAGAGCGCAGGACCTGTTTCTGCGTAAAAATACGTATCGAGGTAACACTCTAATTGTTCCAATTAAGAAACAAAACCAGCAATTTATTTCCCGATTTTTTTTCAATTCACCTAGAATAGATTGCACAAATAAAATAAAAAGAGACCTGCCCATCAGTAGCCATTGACGATCTACCGACGCAATGATCTACCTGAAGATGCCTGCATCAGCGACCCTGATAATGTCATGACAATAGCGCAAAAAAATTAGCGCAGTAAAAACATCAGCCTGAAAATAGAAATAGCTGCATACCAAGTTTAGGGTCTGCAGCGTTTTTTATCTTTTTTTATCTTTTTTCGCCCGGCAAAACATTTATTCACAGGTGAGCTACCATGCATATTAAAAATATTCGTATCGGACAACGACTGGCTCTGGGTTTTGGCGTTGTTATCGCTCTGCTCATGTTGCTGGCAGGCCTGTCTTATTTTCGCATTGGCGGTCTCAGCGGCGAAATTTCACTGATGGTCAATGACCGTTATCCCAAAACCGTCATTGCCAATACAATCAAAGCCCAGCTCAGTGATACTTCCCGCAGCATGCTCAATGCCTTGATCATGACCGATGCAGAACAGATCAAAAAAGAACTGATCAACATCAACACGGAAAATGCCAACACCAACGATGCGCTCGCCACGCTCAACAAAATCATCATCGACCCTAAAGGTCGCGAGCATCTGAAGTCCATCACGGCAATACGCGATAAATTTTTACCGCTTCAGACAAAATTTACCAACCTCATCAATGACGACAGAAAAGACGAGGCGATGCTCAAATTTTTGTTTTCGATTCGTCCGATACAGACCAAATATTTTGCGGCGTTAGATGATTTTCTACAATATCAAAATAGCCAGATGGAAAAGGCCGGTAGCGCTTCTGCCAGTGCTGCCAGCCAAACCAGCGCGCTCATCCTCATTCTTGCCCTTGCCGCCAGCGTCATCAGTATTTTGGTTGCCGTTCTGGCGACCCGCAGCATCACCAGGCCACTCAATGACGCCGTCAGGATCGCTAAACGCGTCGCCACAGGTGATTTAAGCAGCCAGATTGAAGTTGACACGCACGACGAAACCGGCCAGATGATGAAGGCCTTAAAAGAAATGAACGCCAGCCTGATGAAAATCGTCGGCGAAGTACGCTCCGGAACTGAAACCATCGCCTCGGTGTCGAGTGAAATTGCCAGCGGTAATCTCGATCTGTCCACACGCACAGAGCAGCAGGCCGCCTCATTACAAGAGACCGCCTCTTCTATGCGCGACCTGACCGATACCGTGAAACAGAATGCCGAGCATGCGGCACAAGCCAATCGCCTGGCGCTGTCGGCGTCTGAAGTGGCAGAAAAAGGCGGCATGGTGGTGGCACAAGTGGTCGACACTATGGGTTCAATCAATGCCTCATCGAAAAAAATTGTCGACATTATCGGTGTCATCGACGGCATTGCTTTCCAGACCAATATTCTTGCGCTGAACGCCGCAGTGGAAGCCGCCAGAGCCGGAGAGCAAGGACGCGGCTTCGCCGTTGTTGCTTCCGAAGTCAGAAATCTGGCGCAACGTTCTGCCGCAGCGGCCAAAGAAATCAAAACCCTGATTGGTGACTCGGTGGACAAGGTCACCACGGGAAGCAAATTGGTCGGTCAGGCCGGCGTTACCATGGATGAAGTGGTTGCCAGTGTCAAACGTGTGACCGACATCATGGCGGAAATAACCAGCGCCAGCCAGGAACAAAGCACCGGCATAGAGCAGATCAACCGGACCATCGCGCAGATGGACGATGTAACCCAGCAAAATGCCGCACTGGTCGAAGAAGCCGCGGCAGCCGCCGAAGCGATGCAAAATCAGGCCAGCAGTCTGGCTCAGGTGGTCAGCATTTTTAAATTGGTCAACAGCGCCCCTGGCACCGGCAAAGCGCAAGACATTACGCAAAATGCTGGCAAACAACATACACGGCACTTAACGCAGCCATCCTCGCTGGTGCGGCTGAGCAACAAACAAACACAGGCAACGTAAGCTGAAGTTTCCTCATCGGCCTGCTCTCTTTCGAACTTTTATTTATTTTTGCGGCAGTATCAGTTTTCCAATACCAAAACCATTACCAAACTATTCAGGAGCCACTATGCAACATTCATTACGTATTAAAACCTTTCTGACAACGGCATGCTTACTTGCTGCCTTCAGTCAAAATGCGCTCTCGGCCGAAGTTGCCGGCATTAAATTTGAAGATACCGTCAAGCTGGCCAACAAAGAATTGAAACTGAACGGTGCCGGCATGCGTGTCAAAGCCGCCTTCTTCAAGCTGTATGTTGCCGGTCTATATCTGACTGAAAAGAAATCGACTCCGGCAGAAATCCTGGCGCTGGCTGGCCCGAAACGTCTTTTAATCACGATGCAAAGAGAAATCAGCTCGGAAGATTTTGGCGATGCCTTCATGAAAGGCCTGAATGACAATTCAGACAAGGCAGAAAAATCGAAACTGGTGAACCAGACTGTTACTTTCGGCGAAATGTTTGCGTCTGTCCCCGGCTTAAAGAAAGGTGATGTGTTGTCGCTCGATTGGGTTCCCGGTACCGGCATGCAATCCATCCTTAATGGCAAGCAAATTGGACAAACGATTGCCGATGCGGCGTTTTACAATGCGGTTTTGAAAATTTGGTTAGGCGACAAGCCGGTAGACAGTTCGCTCAAACCGCAATTACTCGGTGAAAAAACAAATTAATTCAGCAATTAATTCAGCAAGCAAGAAAATAGGCAAGACCCAGAGTATGCTTTCTGGGTTTTCCAGACATACAATAGGGACGGTGCAGGTGGCGACAAATACGCCAACTGCACCGTCCCTATTACCGTAAAAAATGTATTCATCTATTCCAGGCAATTCGCCACTCAGACTATTTTTTAGCTGGCCTTGTCGCACCCGAATAGCATTCCAGCCCCTTGAGCCGGTATCCAACCAGATCAATACTAGTCAACTCACAGGACGACATCAGCGCACCCGTATATCCATACGCCGCTCCAGCGCTTGTTGGCGGGCGCTTGCCTTAACTGGCGGCATGGATACCCGATCTTGGAGGCCTGATGTTGTATGTACAGTGTTAAATCTGCACCCGGGTTCCCAGTTCAATCACGCAATTATTGGGCAGTCTGAAAAAATCTGCCACGCTACCGGAATTACGCGACATCACGGCAAACAGTATTTCTCTCCAGTGCGCCATACCCGTGCCCTTGGTAGGGATGACGATCTCGCGGCTTAAGAAATACGAACTTTCAAACAGATTGATGGTCAGGCCATGTGCCTCACACAATTCGAGCGCCTTGGGAATGTCCGGTGTATTTTTAAAACCGTAATTGACTTTTACTTTCCAAAAACCCGGCACCAGCGCCTGCACTTGTACCCGTTCTTCAAACGGCACCCACGGCACATCATGAAACACCACTGTGAGAATGATATTGCGTTCATGCAGTACCTGATTGTGTTTGAGGTTATGCATCAGCGCTTGCGGCACGGTATCCGGGTTGGCCACTGCATACACGGCAGTCCGTGAGGCGCGCGGTACGCTATCGCCTGACAAGGCACTAATAAAAGGTAATAGTTCCGGATCATCGTGACGGATACTGTCGATCAGCAGTTCGCGACCGCGTCTCCAGGTTGCCATCACAAAAAAGATCGCTATGCCCAGCGCCAGCGGGAACCAGCCACCTTGAAAGAACTTGAGCGAGCACGACACCACCAGCAATAAATCGAACACCAGAAATATGCTGGTCGCCCCCAGCGCCAGCGCCAATGGGTAATGCCAGCCATGCCGGATCACGAAGAAAGTCAAAATAGTCGTGATGAGCATCGTTACCGTGACAGCGATCCCGTAAGCGGCAGCCATGGCAGATGAATTACCAAACCCAACGACCGCCATTAACACGCCGGCCAGCAAAATCCAGTTAACCCCGGGCATGTAAATCTGTCCCATTTCTTTGGCTGAGGTAAAGTGCACCTGCATGCGTGGCAACAAGCCCAATTGCATTGCTTGCTTAGTCATAGAATACGCGCCGGAGATTACCGCTTGCGAGGCAATTACCGTAGCAACAGTCGCCAGCATCACCGCCGGAATCAGCAGGCTATCCGGAAACAAACGATAAAACGGATTTTCCAGCGCGGATGGATCGCGCATCAACAAGGCACCCTGCCCCATGTAATTAATCGCCAACGCGGGTAACACCAGCCCTGTCCATGCCAGCTGAATCGGGCGTTTTCCGAAGTGTCCCATATCGGCATACAAGGCTTCGGCACCGGTAAATGCCAACACGATAGCACCGACCGCAACAAAAATATGCCAGCCTTGTGAAGTCAGAAATCGTAAAGCATTGAGCGGATTGAGCGCAGCTAAAATCGCGGGCTGCGCCATAATTTCGACTAAACCAGTGACGGTTAACACAGCAAACCAGAGCACAATTACCGGACCAAACAGCTTACCGACAACGGCGGTGCCGTAGCGTTGCATCGCGAACAGCGCAATCAGCACGGCCACTGAAATCGGTAACACAAATGGTTTAAAGCCGAGCGAAACGACCTCCAACCCCTCTACTGCACTGAGTACAGAAATAGCCGGTGTGATCACGCTATCACCATAAAACAAGGCAGCACCAAACACACCGGTGAGTAATAACACGACACGGCGTTGCGGCGTGGTGCCGGCAGCTTTGGCCGCCAATGCTGTCAGGGCCATGATGCCGCCCTCACCACGGTTGTCCGCGCGTAAAATGAGCAGCACATACTTTAGTGTCACGACCATCATCAAGCCCCAAAAAATCACCGACACGGCACCGATCAGATGCGTTGCATCTAAAGGAATACCGGTAGCGGGACTAAACACTTCTTTCATGGTGTAGATCGGACTGGTGCCGATGTCGCCATAGACGACGCCCAGGGCACCCAAGGTCAGCGCGGCGATGCTTTCGCGGCTGGAATTTTTACTCATATTGGCTCTACAATCAAAAAAATGGACAGGTGAGCACTATCGCGCTGACGGCATTAGGAAAGCATATGGAAGATACTGATGGACTGATGACGCTGTTCATGCCGGCGAAACGGATGAGATTGAAAACCAGGGCGGCAGCTAAAGCGGGAGACGGGGGGACTGGGGGACGGCAAACTTGCCCGGTAAGTCAGATCAAACCGTCGCCAGGCGGTAACCGACGCCGGTCTCAGTTAACAAATAACGCGGCTCCGCCGGTTGCTCTTCGATCTTGGCGCGCAACTGCGCCATGTACAGGCGCAGGTAATGGGTGTGCTCAATGAATTCGTTGCCCCAGACATCGGCCAACAACTGGCGATGTGTAACCACTTTGCCGGCACTGCGTACCAGTCTCGCCAGCAAGTTGAACTCAGTAGGCGTCAGGTGCAAGGCTAGCTTGCGCAACTGCACCGTACGCGAGGCCAGATCGACTTGTAAATCATCAAGACGATATTCGGTGACTGCGGCGGCCAAAGCGGTGCCGCGATGTCGTAGCGCGACCCGAATACGTGCCAGCAGTTCAGCGACACTAAACGGCTTGGTCAGATAGTCATCGGCTCCTGCATCGAGCAATAGTATTTTTTGCGCCTCCTGATGGCGTGCCGAGACCACCAGAATCGGCAGCATATGGCGCTTGCGCACTTCGCGTACCAGATCAGCGCCATCCCCATCAGGCAAGCCCAGGTCCAGCACCATCACATCCGGCAAATCATGCTTCAGCATGGCATTGGCTTCGCTCACCGAGACTGCGGTCTGCACCTCAAAACCTTCAACCGAAAGCGAAGAGCGCATCAGGGCACGGATTTCATGGTCATCTTCCACGACCAGCACGCGTATGCTCATGGCGCGATTCCCGTCTCGGTTTCTAACTCGGTCATCGATTTACTCGCACACCTATCGGGCAAGGCTTGTGGTTGCGCCGTATCGATGGGCAAGCTCAGGCAAAAACTGCTGCCACCGCCCTGGCGCCTGCGCAAAATCAGACTGCCGCCATGCGATTGCGCAATTGCCTGACATACCGCCAACCCTAAACCGGCGCCGCGCTGACGAGAACGGTCTTGATGATCGTTATTCGAATACGCTTCAAAAATATGGGCGCGGTCCTGCTCCGCGATACCCGGGCCGCGGTCTTTCACCGCGACCAGCATCTGCGGCTGACCTGACGTTCGGGGTAAAGGCGCCGAAATGCCAACGCTTAATTCAATCGCCTGATCGGTATACTTCAAGGCATTGTCGAGCAGGTTGGCGATTAACTGAGCGATCAATACCGGATCGACTTTCACCAGCGGTAAGTTTTCCTGCACCCGGGAAAGAATGCGTCGACCCGGATCGCGTTGGCGCACCCGCGCCAATACCGCGCCGACAATTTCCTCCATCGATTCCCACTGATAAATACGTACTTGCGAGGTATTTGCCAACGCCAGTAATTGCAGGGTATTTTCGGTCAGGGTGGACAGATAATTTGCCTCACTGACGATGCTGGCCAGTAGCCGCCGCTGCTCTGCAGGCGGCAGCTTATCGTGTTGCGTTTGCAGTGCCGAGGCAGCGCCAACCACCACCGCCAGCGGCGTGCGCAGGTCATGCGAGACCGCCGCCAAAAAAATCCCTTGCAGTTGCTGACGCTGTGCCTCGGCCTGTGCGGCCAGTACCGACTCGTTCAGATGCAAGCGCCATAGCGCTTGGGCCAGAATGGCGCACATGGCCCGTGCCTGTTCGCGCCCGCTATCATCGTCCGGAAGCACAGACTCAATACAGACAGCGCCGCAGACCCGCTCTTTTTCACCGAGTGGCAGGTACCAGGCATCAAGCTCGGGCCAGCGAGCAGTACCTTGCCCCAATATCGCATTTTCTTTCAGGCAACAATGCAGACCATCGCGGACAGAGGCATCCAGAGCGGCATCAAAATCAAGATCAAAATCAAGTTCGCCATCGGGCTGCATCAAAGCCAGTATGTTGTTTCCGGTAAACGCCGCATCCAGCGCACACTGGCCCAGCGCCCGCATTTGCGCCTCGGTGTGAGCATTGGACAAGTCAATTGCCAGTGTTTGCAATTGGCGGGCACGCTGTTCGTTACGGTGCGCCAGTTCGGTTTCACGGCGCATGCCGGTGGCCAAACGGTTAATCACCAGGGCAACCACCAGCATCGTCATCAAGGCGATGAAATGCTCTGATCGCTCGACCTGGAAAGTCCAGCGCGGCGGCACAAAGAAAAAATTGAGCGCAGTGACGGCGGCTAAAGCGCAGGCTACAGAGGCCAGCCAACCGAAGCGGTACGAGGCAATCACCACTGCCAGTACATACATCATGGCCTGACTGGTCAGGGAAACATACTGATCGAGCAAAAAGCCGGCAACAGTGGCCGCGCCCAGTAACAACACCAGAGAAAGCGACTGTCTGACCGCTACCAGCTTACCTAACCGGGTTAATTTATCCATTTTCATCATACAAGGAGCGTATCACAGCCCCTGTATTGATTGCATTAGGATCGCTCCGGACAGTACAAATATCGGGAGCAATACCACCGTAGGGAATGAGGGATAGATTTTTAGCTCCTACATCAGTAGTGCTAGTGTCCGCGTTAGCACCAGCTTGCTGTTGGTAAGCGGGTCGGCTTTGGGCTTGCCAGACTATTCGAATGCTGCCGCACGGACAGAACGCGCCAGACGGATGCCGCTCATTTGCCAGCGCGTGCTTGCAGGGAAAAAATTTCTATAGGTTTTTCTGGCATGATTTTCCGGTGTGAAGCACGACGAGCCGCGCAATACATACTGGTTGACCATAAATTTACCATTGTATTCACCGATCGCCCCTGCCGCTGTCACGTAACCAGGGTAAGCCGCGTAGCTGCTACTGGTCCACTGCCAGCAATAGTCAAATAACTGCAACAGGGCCTGCTCTTGCCCCGCCGCATATTCCCACTCAGCTTCGGTTGGCAGACGTGCTCCTGCCCATTGTGCGTAAGCCGCTGCTTCAAAATACGATAAGTGGCATACCACGTCATGCAGAGCAAGCGGCGCGATACCATCGAGCGTAAATTCCTGCCATTGCTGCGCCGCGTCGTAGCGCCAGTACAGAGGATGTGTCAGGCGATTGCTCGTAAGCCAATCCCAGCCCTCGGCCAGCCACAAAGACGGGTCCTGGTAGCCACCGGCCAGGATAAAAGCCAGATACTCGCCATTACTCACCAAGCGTGTCGCCAATGCAAAAGTTTCGATAAACTGGCGATGGCGCGGCGTTTCATTATCAAAACAAAAAGCCTCGCCCTGATGCCCTATCGTCACGACACCGCCCGCATACGAATGCCAGCCCAGTGCCGGCGTGACGCGGCTATTGATACGTTCCGACGGGTTCGCCAAACCGTTGGAAAACAGCGCCGGCAACAAGGGATTACACGATAACAAATGCTTCATATCCGTTAGCATTAACTCCTGGTGCTGCTGTTCGTGCTGCACTCCCAGCGCCAGCAAAGTCGATAACGGTTCTGGCCCGCATTTGTGCCACAGTTGGCTGATGCGCGCATCGACATTCTGGCGATACGCCAGCACTTCTGGCATGCCGGGGCGCGTCAGTAAACCACGCTGTGCCCTTGTATGTTTTTCGCCAATACCGTTGTAATACGAATTAAACAACATGCGGAACGCCGGATGAAACGGGGTGAAATCTGCTTCCAGCGGTTCCAGGATAAACGTTTCAAAGAACCAGGTGGTATGCGCCAAATGCCACTTCACCGGGCTGGCATCGGGCATCGACTGCGCAGCACAATCCTCAGCGGATAAGGGTTCCGCCAGTAGCAAAGAGCGCCGCCGTACCTGCTGCCAATGCGCGAGTTGCGGTTCTGGTTGCGTCATATCGTTGTGTGGCATCGTATCCCTCTTTTTATATCGCTTGTGCGTAAATGACAGCGAACCAACCGGACGCGTCAGACCAGCAACGGGCATTGCCAAAACCAGCTTGTTCCAGCAAATGCAAAAATGAGGAGCGGGTATATTTATAGCTATTTTCGGTGTGAATCCGCTCACCTTTGACAAAGACACGCTGGCCACCTGGCCACCGTACGGTAAGGTCAGCGCGCGCCTGCAAGTGCATTTCTATGCGCGCCTGTTCAGGGTTGAAAAATGCCAGATGCTGCCATTGTTGCACATCAAAATCACACCCCAGGACCCGGTTAACATGCCTGAGCAGGTTTAAGTTAAATGCCGCGGTCACCCCCAGCGCATCGTCGTACGCCGCTTCCAGCAGGCTGATCTCTTTAACCAGATCAACCCCGATCAGAATACCGCCATCGCTATCGCAAGCGCTGCGTAACTGGCGCAAAAACCCCGAGGCCTGCGGCGGATCAAAATTACCGATCGATGAACCTGGATAAAAAAACAATCGTTGCTGGCTGCGCACTTCTTCAGGGAGTTGCCACTGCGTCGAAAAATCCAGTCCCAGGGCGGTCATTTCTATGTGGGTAAAACGCTGCTGCAAGGCTTTCACGGCCTCATATAAATGAGTAACAGAAATATCAATCGGCACATATTGTTCCGGATGCAACTGGGGAAACAGGCTCGCCGCCTTTGCGCAGTTACCGGCGCCCAGATCAATCAGGGTAGAACCACTACCGATCACATGCGCCATCTCAGACAGATGACGGGTAAAAATGTCCGATTCGACGCGGGTCGGGTAATATTCTGGCAGCTTGCAAATCGCCTCAAACAGAACAGACCCTAGTGCATCATAAAAATATTTTGGGGAAACATGCGCGTTTGGCGACAGCAAACCTGCTTCGAGTTCCCGTTGGGCCTGATCGCCACGGGCCAGGCTATTCGTTGCGTCCCCGGAGAGCAAGACAGCATTCGCGGTTGAGGATAAGACTGGCATAAGTGAGCAATCTGAAGAAGAGTGAACAAGACAGGTCGTTAAATTTGCACTATCTTACCGCGCAATCACAATCTTAGTTTTTTATAAATTATGTGCGTTTTTACAAAAGCTGCCTGATTCACGCATGCACCGGAAATACTGGCGCCGACATATAGCGCCAACATATAGCGCCAACATATAGCGCCAACATATAGCGCCAACATATAGCGCCAACATAAATTACCGACTAACGACGCCGAAATAGTTCCAACACGCAGGCACCGGCCCCCGCGACCGTCAGCAATAGAATTACCAAGGGGCCCACAAACGGCAAGCGCGCTAACAGCATCACGAGCAGCAAAGTCAGTGCAAAAAAACCAATGGCGCCAACCAATGATCCTGGTAAGGGTTTCCCCATGGCTGTCTGTGCCCGACGGGAGACGAATAGCAGCCCCACCACATAGCCAGCCAACAGCAATACGGGATATAGCGCGAGCAGCCCGATACCAAGAGGAATACCCAGTATCGTGATAAACAGCAGCCCGGCAAGCATAGGGGTACCCAGTACGGCAGCAAAACCGGCCGCCATCGTGCGCAAGGGCGCGCTGCCAATACGCGCGGCAGCAAGACCAGGAAATACCGGAAACAAAAGTAAAAAAACGCTGACACAGGCTAACAAGGAAAGGAAAACAACAACCGACACTAGCCATGCGGGACCACGCATTTCAGTGTGCCGGTACCAGCCTTGCTCAGCATCGGCGCTGTCCTCATCCGCCGCGTCGTCCTGACCTTCAGCACCAGTTCCGCGCCCCCGCATAATCGCCCCGCCTACCGTTGCGCCCTCGGCCTTCCTGAGTTCACCGGAAACGCCGTAATGCAGCGTGCCGCTAATCTTTGCCATAGGGCCAAGCTCAATTTGCTCGGCGAACAGGCGCGCATTCCCGTGGACCTCACCATTCAAAACAATTTTCCTGGCGCTGACTTTGAGCGGACCATCTATATTGCCGTCTATCCTCACGTCACCCGCGAACAAAGACGTGGCATTGGCAACTCTGGCGGTTCTGGTCAGGCTGATGTTGGCGGCAGCGACAAACAATTCTCCACCGACCGCACTCTCCAAAATAACATCGCCGCCAGCAATGCGTACATCGTCGCCGACAGGTGCCCGCACATTGACTGAAGCACCGGCCAATGCCGCATCACCCTTAACAAACTGATCAATAATCACCTTGCCGCCGGCAGCGACAAAATCCCCCTCTATCGTTGCCGGTGGGCGCACGACCGAGCCTGCACTATACACATTACGGTTGGAAAATATCGTACTGGCAGCGCTCGATCCGGGTTCGGAAAACACACTGCCACCAGCGGGCAGCTGTGCATAAACCGGTGAAACATGGCCGGAGACAAGTAAAGTGACGTTCAGAAAAATCACAAGAACAACACCCTTGGCAGGTCGAAAATGCTTCATTGCCACATTCCCTGAGTAAGATAATTCATCAGATCCAATTCCCTAAACCGCTGGAGCTGGGGTCAAGGCAAAAAAACAGCGCCGTTGACCCGCAGCTTCCCACAAGCATATTTCAGAGGATTTGATAAAACGCATGGAGATTCACATGGAGATTCATCGCGATGATGCATCAGCGCTACTACCAAACCACATCAAACACCATCAAACACCATCAAACAACATCAACGCCACCCATAAATCAAACCCGCAGCAGGCACAAAAAAGCCCTGAAACACCGATGTATTTCAGGGCTTTGGGGCTTTGGGACTTTGGGACTTTGGAGCTTTGCAATAAGCAATGGCCTGGCTTCAACGCCAACGCTTATTCTTGCTTATTTACTGCCGAATATCCTCAGGCTGGCTTCTTACGCGCCGGCGGTAAATCAGTGCAGACGCCCTCATACACTTCGGCGGCCATACCGATAGACTCGCCCAGAGTTGGATGCGGGTGGATGGTTTTGCCGATATCCACCGCATCCGCGCCCATTTCTATGGCCAGTGCAATTTCACCGATCATGTCACCGGCATGTGTGCCGACCATGCCACCGCCGACAATACGATGCGTTTCTGCATCGAACAGCAGTTTGGTGAAGCCTTCGTCACGACCATTGGCAACGGCACGACCAGAAGCGGCCCAAGGGAAATGAGCTTTTTCCAGCTTGATGCCCTTAGCCTTAGCGTCGTCTTCGGTAATACCGACCCATGCCACTTCGGGGTCAGTATACGCCACCGATGGAATGACTTTGGCATCAAAAAATGCCTTCTCACCAACAGCCGCTTCGGCCGCGACATGCGCTTCATGCACCGCTTTATGCGCCAGCATTGGTTGGCCGATCAGATCACCGATAGCGAAAATATGCGGGACGTTGGTGCGCATTTGTTTGTCCACCTCGATAAAACCGCGCTCCGTGACGGTCACCCCGGCTTGGTCAGCGGCAATTTTTTTACCGTTAGGACTACGGCCAACCGCGACTAATACCAGATCGTAGAGTTGCGGGGGCGGCGCTACGACACCGGCCTCGGCCGCTTCAAACGTCACTTTAATGCCTTCTGGCAGCGCTTCAACGCCTACGGTTTTAGTCTTCAACATGATCTTGTCGAAACGCTTTTCATTGAATTTTTGCCAGACCTTAACCATGTCGCGATCAGCCCCCTGCATCAGGCCATCCAGCATTTCGACCACATCGATACGGGCACCGAGTGTCGAATATACCGTGGCCATTTCCAGACCGATAATGCCACCGCCGATCACCAGCATGCGTTTCGGGATCTGACGCAATTCCAAGGCGCCGGTACTGTCAATAATGCGCGGATCCACCGGGACAAACGGCAGATTTACGACCGACGAACCGGCAGCGATAATCGCTTGCTTGAACTGGATAGTTTTTTTAGTGCCGTCGGCTGCGGTCACTTCGACATGGTACGGGCTGACGAACTGCCCCACCCCTTGCACCACATTGACCTTGCGCGCTTTTGCCATACCGGACAAACCGGTCGTCATTTTTTTGACGACGCCCTCTTTATAGCCACGCAACTTATCCAGGTCGATCTCGGGCGGCGCAAAACTGACACCATGCGCTGCCATACTGGCAGTTTCATCAATCACGGCCGCAACGTGCAGCAAGGCTTTAGAAGGAATGCAACCAACGTTCAGACAAACCCCGCCCAGCGTTGCGTAACGCTCTACCAGCACCGTATTAACAGCCAGATCGGCGGAGCGGAACGCGGCAGAGTAACCGCCCGGACCAGCGCCCAGGACCAGCATATCGCACTCAATATCGACCGTGCCGGCATACGTTGCAGCAGCAGGTACAGATGCTGCTGCCGCTGGCATTGCAGCGGCTGCGACAACAACAGGAGCTGCGGCTGTGGTTGTGGTTGCGACTGGAACTGCTGATACTGCAGAATCTGCCGGAGCAGCAGATGCCGTGACGATGGCCAATAAAGAGCCTTCGGCAATCT
>JBBQNW010000022.1:0-21122 GCA_038330335.1 Burkholderiales bacterium
TTTTGTTGGTGTGCTGCTGCTGTTGCGCCCCGCCATGCATGCCGATCAGCTGGTCGGTGGACTGGTTGCTTTAGTGTACGGCATGTTGGCGGCGTTGGCATATATGCAGGTGCGGCAGATGGGTTTGCTGGGTGAGCCTGAGTATCGGGTAGTATTTTATTTTTCGGCCACTTGCGCGCTCGCCGGGCTGCTCGGCGCTCTGAGTGCAGGCGTCCTGTCTGGCTTGCCTGATCAACCGCTCTGGCATCCGCATCAGATGAAGAGCTTTCTCTTGCTGCTACTCGTGGGGGTGACCGCCGCGACGGCGCAAATCGCCATGACACGTGCCTATCGTCTGGGGAACACCCTGGTGACCGCCAATTTGCAATATGTCGGTATCATATTTTCCAGTATCTGGGATGTACTGATATGGCACGATAGCCTGAGCTGGTTAAGCTGGCTGGGTATTGCCGTTATACTTAGCAGTGGCCTGATGGCGACTTTTTACAATGCGAGAAATACTCTGCCAAAGATGACGCCGGACCCGATAGGTTCAGAATAATTTTCCGCAAATGTCGTTGTAAATATGATTGTTGTTAAGGTGATTGTTGTTAAGGCGATTGTCCCGCGCTTAGCCGTGCTGATTTTGCGAAATCCCAATTAACTGAAACTTGTGAAACAGGAGTAGCTATGTTTACCACTTTGATTTCCGCTGCAGAACTAGCGTTGCAACTGCAGAGGTCCGGTCTGGTGCTGTTAGATTGCCGGCACGACCTGATGGATAGCGCCGCCGGTCAGCGCGCGTATGCGCTTGGCCACCTGCCAGGCGCGCAGTTTGCGCATCTTGATGATCAGCTGTCTGGCCAGAAAATATCCGTTGATGGGCGCTTTCAAGGACGCCATCCCTTGCCTGATAAAGAACAACTGCTACGCAGCTTACGCGCATGGGGCATCCATCAGGACACCCAGGTGGTCGCCTATGACGCACATGGTGGTATGTTTGCCGCCCGCTTATGGTGGTTATTGCGCTGGGTTGGCCATCCCGCCGTAGCGGTGCTGGACGGCGGCCTGCCGGCCTGGAGCGCACTGGGCTTGCCGCTAAGCCAGATGCTGCCATCGCCGTTAGTTGGCACGATACAGAGCATGCCAGCGCTGACACAACAGGTCAGTGTGGATGAGGTGATGGAGAATCTGACAACGGCAGCCATGACCTTGGTCGACGCGCGGGCGAATGAGCGTTATCGCGGCGAGAATGAGACGATTGATCCGGTCGGCGGGCATATTCCCGGTGCCCGTAACCGCTTCTTTAAAGATAATTTGCAAGCCAATGCCTGCTTTAAGCCGGCCGAGCAATTGCGCATGGAGTGGCAGGATCTGGTACCGGATGCCAGTGCCTCGATTATGCAGTGCGGTTCGGGCGTGACGGCCTGCCACAATCTGCTGGCGCTTGAGGTGGCTGGTTTGCCCGGTGCCGCCTTGTATCCGGGCTCATGGAGTGAATGGTGTGCTGCACCTGAGCGGCCAGTCGTTTGTGGCGACGTCACCTGAGACTGCGCATATCGTTGGTGCCCGGGCTAAGTGATCTTAGCCTGGTAAATTATGCTCGATGTAATGCTTAATTTAATCCTCAATTAGATGCCGATGAGGCGCCCAATGAGGTACACACTCAAGTCTCATTAAGCGCGATGTTGTGTCACAAACAGCACCAAGACGACGCCACACGCGATCAGGATAATCTGCGGAATGGTTTCACGCAGGCTGGCGCGGCGCTGCATCTGCGGCATCAGATCACTGACGGCAATGTAAATAAAGCCGGATGAGGCAAATACCAGCACATAGGGAATTAAATTACTGGCCGCGTCCAGCGTGTAATAGCCCAGTACGCCACCAACCATGGCCATCAGGCTGCAAATGAGGTTGTAAATATAGGCACGGGTGCGTGAAAATCCGGCGTTGAGCAGCACGATGAAATCACCGATTTCTTGCGGAATTTCATGGGCAATGATGGCCAGACCAGTGACCAGACCGAGTTTCGGGTCGGCCAGAAAGGCGGCGGCGATCAAAATGCCGTCGGTAAAATTATGCAAGCCGTCACCCACCAGTATCATCCATCCGGCTTTGCCGGCTTCATGCGCATCATGGCCATGTTCGTGCTGATGCCCGTCGCCTTCGTGGTGGTGTGAGTGGCGCAATATGGCAAATTTTTCCAATAAGAAAAACGCCAGCAAGCCGCCTAACAGGCAGGCGAACAGCGAGCGCGGATCCGTGCCGGATTCAAACGCCTCCGGCAGCGCGTGCAAGAGCGACGTCGAGAGCATAATGCCAACCGACAGGCTGACCATACGCTCGACCATTTTGGATAATAAGCCAAATGAAAAAACCGCCGCAGCGGTAATGCTCAGCGCGCCTGCAATGGCAGTGGCCAATAGAATGGATAACAACGTGGAATGAATTTTAGGCCTCGAATCGTCAAGCATATTGCAACTAGGTTGCAAATTAGAACATAGACTAGGGTTTTGTGCAAATTATGTTGATGATTTGTACATTAATTTATACATAGATTGATGCATTGGTTGGCACAACATCGTCGTCATTCTTGCCGCGGGTAACGCAGCTCCGAAGAGCGTGCTGGCGTTGGCCAGCCTGCCTGGTTGAAACGTTCTGTAGACGTATCGAAGTTTATTCTGCCAGCAAGGCCCCGATGTCACGAATCAAGTCTGCTGGCGCGGTTTGTGGTGCGTAACGCTTAAAAACGCTACCGTCTTTTTTGATGAGAAATTTTGTGAAATTCCATTTGATCGCTTCGCTCCCCAGGATTCCCGGAGCTTTGCTTTTCAGGTGCTGATACAGCGGGTGAGTGTTTTTCCCGTTCACGTCTATTTTGGCAAACATGGGGAAAGTCACGCCGAAATTTTTTTCGCAAAAGCTGCCGATTTCGCTCTCGCTACCCGGTTCCTGATGACCGAATTGATTGCACGGGAAACCGAGCACTTCCACCCCTTTATCGTGAAATTGACGATACACCTCTTCCAGTCCTTGGTACTGAGGCGTGAATCCGCAATTGCTGGCGGTATTCACGATCAGAAGAACCTTACCCAGGTACTGCTTCAGATCAACACTGTCTCCTTGCAGAGAGATGGCGCTAAAGTCGAGTTGGCTCATAAAATACCTAAGTGATGGGTTCCGGCGCTTAAATCGCGCCCTATGGATTCTTTGCCACGCAATTTAATCGCCAGCCGCAGTTCATTGACCGAGTCGGCATTCCGTAGGGCGTCTTCATAGCTGATCAGATCGGCTTCATGCAAATCAAACAGCGCCTGATCAAAGGTTTGCATGCCTAATTCACGAGATTTTTTCATGATCTCTTTGATTTCGTGGACGTCGCCTTTGAAGATCAGGTCCGAGACCAGCGGCGTGTTAAGCAAAATTTCGATCGCGGCAACCCGGCCTTTTTTGACCTTCAAGGGCAAGAGGCGCTGCGACACGATGGCTTTCAGATTGAGCGACAAATCCATCAGCAATTGCTGGCGTCGTTCTTCAGGGAAAAAGTTAATGATGCGGTCGAGTGCCTGATTGGCGCTGTTGGCATGCAGAGTAGCCAGGCATAAGTGGCCGGTCTCGGCAAAGGCAATGGCAAAATCCATGGTTTCACGCTCGCGTATCTCGCCGATCTGAATCACGTCCGGTGCCTGCCTCAGGGTATTTTTCAGAGCAACACCCCAGTCGTCAGTATCGATCCCGATTTCCCTTTGGGTCACAATGCAATTGCCATGCGGATGTACGTATTCTATCGGGTCTTCCAGCGTAATGATGTGGCCATAGCTATTGGCGTTACGATAGCCTACCATTGCCGCGAGTGAGGTCGATTTTCCAGAACCGGTTGCGCCGACCATAATGACCAGGCCACGCTTGGTCATTGCTACTTCTTTTAACTGCTCCGGCAGACCCAGTTCTTCAAACTTGGGAATCGCGGTAGTAATCGTGCGCATCACCATGCCAACACGGCCTTGCTGCATAAACGCAGACACACGGAAACGCCCCATGCCGGCCGGATTGATGGCGAAATTGCATTCCTTGGTGGCTTCAAATTCGGCAGACTGCTTGTCATTCATGATGGCGCGCGCCAGATCGATGGTGTGCGCTGCGGACAAGGCCTGATTTGATACCGGCGTCACTTTGCCATCGATTTTGAATGCCGGAGGAAAGTCGGCAGTGATAAATAAATCCGAGCCATTTTTGCTGAGCATCAGACGCAGCAGGTCGTGCATGAATTTGGTAGCTTGGTCGCGTTCCATTTTCCAGTTCCTTATTAATATTTAGCCTGATTTAGCCTGATTTAGCCTGGAAAGTTTTCCGGGATTTTGGCTGCCGCGCGCGCCGCGCTGGCCGAGATGACATTGCGCCGGACCAGATCAGTCAGATTCTGGTCCAGCGTTTGCATGCCAACATTGCTACCGGTCTGGATCGCAGAATACATTTGTGCAATCTTTGCCTCGCGAATCAAGTTGCGAATCGCCGGGGTTCCCACCATGATTTCATGCACAGCCACACGGCCAGAGCCGTCTTTTGTCTTCAGCAGCGATTGCGAAATGACCGCTTGTAAAGATTCCGATAACATGGAACGGACCATTTCTTTTTCTTCCGCAGGAAAAACGTCGACAATACGATCGATGGTTTTCGCGGCAGACGAGGTATGCAAAGTGCCGAATACCATGTGGCCGGTTTCCGCGGCAGTCAGGGCCAGGCGTATGGTTTCCAGATCGCGTAACTCTCCCACCAGAATAACGTCAGGATCTTCCCGTAATGCCGAGCGCAAGGCGTTATTAAACGACATGGTGTGCGGCCCGACTTCGCGCTGATTAATCAGGCATTTTTTTGATTCATGGACAAATTCTATCGGGTCTTCTACCGTCAGAATATGACCGTATTCGTTTTCATTAATATGGTTCACCATCGCCGCGAGTGTGGTCGATTTACCTGAACCGGTCGGCCCAGTGACTAGCACCAGACCGCGTGGCTTTAGCGCGAAATCGGCGAAAATTTTAGGAGCATTTAATTGCTCAAGAGTTAATATTTTTGATGGAATGGTACGCATTACTGCTGCGGCACCACGTTCCTGATTAAAAGCATTGACCCGGAAGCGTGCCAGACCTGGTATTGAAAATGAAAAATCGCACTCCAGCGTCTCTTCATAAGTTTTGCGCTGAGAGTCATTCATGATGTCGTAAATCAGGCTATGTACATCTTTGTGTTCGAGTGCCGGCAAATTGATGCGCCTGACATCGCCATGTACCCGTATCATAGGGGGTAAACCCGATGACAGATGAAGATCGGAAGCATTATTTTTAACCGAAAATGCCAGTAATTCTGAAATGTCCATTTATAATTCCGATGAAAATATTTGTGTAGGCGCTGAGTATCCTGATTATGTCCTTAATTTCTGACAACTTGCAAGCCGTGCGTGCTGAATTGGCCGCCGTTGCCCTCAAATCCGGGCGTGATCCGGCGCAGGTTTCCCTGCTGGCCGTATCGAAAACTTTCGGTGTCGATGCCGTTCTGGAGGCGGCCCGGGCGGGCCAGCGCTGCTTTGGCGAAAACTATTTGCAGGAGGCGCTGGATAAAATGCAGGAAGCCCATGCCTTGATGCCGGATGTAGCGCTGGAATGGCATTTCATCGGCCCGATTCAGAGCAATAAGACGCGCCAGATTGCGGAGCATTTTCAATGGGTACATTCGGTTGAGCGCGAAAAAATTGCCACGCGCTTATCAGAGCAGCGCCCGCTGGAATTGCCGGCATTAAATATCTGTCTGCAGGTGAATATTAGCCGTGAAGCCAGCAAAAGCGGGGTGCTGCCCGAGCAGGCGCTGGCGCTGGCGAAAGTGATCCACACCCTTCCGGGTCTGCGTCTGCGCGGCCTGATGGCGGTGCCAGAATCCAGTACTGATCCGGTGCTACAAAGACAGGCCTTTGCCCGGTTGCGCGAACTCCAAGAGCAAATACAGCAACAAGGCATTGCGCTTGATACGCTGTCGATGGGGATGAGTGGCGACATGGATGCCGCCGTCGCCGAGGGCAGCACTATCGTCAGGATTGGACGGGCAATTTTTGGTGAGAGAGATTATGCAAAATAAATTGAAAATAGCTTTTATCGGCGGCGGCAACATGGCCAGCGCCCTGATCGGCGGACTGATCAAGCGTTTGACGGTGCCGGAAAACATTCATGTGGTCGATCCACAGCAAGCTTCTTTGTCAAAAATGCAAACGATATTTGGTGTCACGACTGCGCCTCAGATTGACGCCAGCCTGGTCACGATGGATGTGATTATATTAGCGGTCAAACCGCAACAGTTGCGTGAAGTGGTGATGGCTCTGGCACCTTATCTGACGGGACAATTAATTCTGTCGATTGCCGCAGGCATACGTGCCAGCGACATGTCGCGCTGGCTTGGTGGCTATAACAAAATTGTCCGCACCATGCCAAATACCCCGGCCTTGATCGCTCAGGGTGTAACCGGTCTGGTGGCGATGGCGGGTGTCGATCAGAAGCAAAAACAAGCTGCGCAAGACATTATGGATGCGGTCGGCGCCACCGTCTGGCTGGACGATGAAAGCCTGATCGATGCCGTTACTGCGGTCTCCGGCAGCGGCCCCGCATATGTGTTTTATTTTATCGAAGCCATGCAGGAAGCTGCCGCAGAACTTGGTTTAAGCCCGGAACAGGCTCAGCAACTGGCAGTGGCCACCTTCACGGGGGCGGCACAACTGGCCGCCGCGTCGATTGAGCCGGTCTCGGTATTGCGTGAACGCGTGACTTCTAAGGGCGGCACCACTTATGCCGCCTTGTGCAGCATGGAAGAGAGCGGTGTCAAGGCGGCGATTATCAAAGCGGTTAAAGCGGCAGCCGCACGCGGCAAAGAGCTCGGTGACGAATTCGGCGCGCAGGTGTAATGCGGATGCTAGGGTGTGACTGAGCTGGTGATTTTCGACGAAAATCGACGAAAATCGACGAAAATCGAAAAAAATCGACAAAAATCGTGAATTGTCGGAGTTGACCTCAGACGCTGGTCCGGAGTCATCTCAATGAATCATGCGTATTGTTGCCGCCATTGCTACAGAACTGCGCTTCAGAACGGTTTAGGAATTTAGTCGCGCTTACCGGTCAGGCGCGTATCTGCCTGAGCATGTTTGAATGCCGGCGCGACACTTTGCCAGATCTGCCATCCGAGCAAGCCGTTTTTCAAGATTGACAGGATGCGCCTTGGTTTGATGATAATGCTCGCCGCCAACAGGCCAATACCTATTGCCGGCCGTTGCCGGATTTTTGCCAGCAGCTGTAAGCCTGTGTCGGCCAGTAACAAAGACCGCCTGAGCTGTTTGCTGTGCTGGGTCAGCAGCATTCGCTCCGCCCGGCTTTTGGCAATCAGGGTTTCACGTCGGAGGCTGAGTTCTTCGGCGAGCATGGACATCGGTTTATGTTCGCTCATCAGTTTCACCCCGAAGACCGGACATATCCCGTTTTAGTTCATCCAGAGTATAGGCCAGCAATCTCGGTTTGCGCTGGATTGCCTGGCGCAAACGCCAGCCTAGCAGCAGGGCGATGCCAGAGAAAAACGCCAGCAGCGACAGCAGTACCTGTAGCCGGTGCGTATCCCAGAAAAAGGCTACGATCAGCAATACGCCTAATAACACGGCGATTCCTGCACAAAACATTGCAACCAGAGACCACAGCAAATAAGAAGAAAAGCGGGTCAGCTCTTCTTCGATTTCTACCGCGGCCAATGCCAGTCGTGTATGCACAATGCCAATCACGCTGGCGCTTAGACGGGCTACCGAATCAACGATCGACATGCCTTATTTGCGTCCGATGAGCAGGCCAACCAGCATGCCTACGCCGGCAGCAATACCGGCAGATTGCCAGGGGTTTTCTTTCACATAAACATCGGTGGCGCGTGCCGCATCTTTACTTTTCGTGATGACGGCATCTTCAATGCGTGCAACTTCCGCTTTGGCGTTTTTGAGCGTGGATTCAAATTTAGCTTTGGCAGACTTAAAGCCTTCACCCGTTGTCTGCTCGGAATTTTTCAATAATTCCTCCGCATCTCTGATCACCTGGTTAAGGTCGTGCATCAGTTTTTCTTTGTGATTTTCGATTGTGTTCATGATGATTTCTTTTCAATCAGTGGTTAAGAAGTAAGTATTTCAAGTGTAAGCATAGTCCATTAACAATGTTTGCGAAAGCGCAAAAGATATGTTGATATCAACAATTGTAAAAAACAATCTACTTGGCTACGCTGATGAGGCTTATCTGAATGCATAGTCGAGTGCGATACCAGAAAAGACCGCAGCGCCCAACCAGTTGTTGTGGCGAAATGCCGCAAAGCACCCGATCCGGTCACGCTCCCGGATCAGGCGGTAATGGTAGATGGCGCAAGCTGCGGCAACGACAATCCCTGCCAGAAACCAGTAGCGCAAACCGAGTCGCCAGCCGCAATAGCTGAGCAAGGTAAAACTTGCCACATAGCAAAACATAATGGCTGCAATATCATATTGTCCAAAAGTAATCGCCGAAGTGCGGATGCCGATTTTGACATCGTCATCTTTGTCTACCATCGCATATTCAGTATCGTAAGCGACTGCCCAAAATACATTGGCGAGCAATAACACCCATGCCAGCACGGGTACGGTATTTTGTATCGCTGCAAATGCCATCGGGATACCAAAGCCAAACGCAATGCCCAGGTAAGCCTGTGGAATGGCGAAGAAACGCTTGAAGTAGGGGTAACTGGCAGCCACCAGCACCGCCACGATGGAAAGTTGCTTGGTAAGGGTATTGAGCGGCAGTATCAGCGCAAACGAAATGAGCGCCAATGCCAGTGCCAGCATGATTGCCTCCCAACCGCGGATTTTTCCGCTGGTGAGCGGGCGTTCCGCCGTGCGTTTCACATGTTTGTCAAAATCCCGGTCGGCATAGTCATTGACGGCGCAACCGGCAGAGCGCATCAGCACGGTCCCCACAGAAAAAATGACGATCATCTGCCATTCTGGCTTACCGTCAGAGGCGATCCAGAGTGCGGCTAAGGTCGGCCACAGAAGTAGCAGAATACCGATAGGCTTGTCGAGGCGGAGTAGTTGAAAGTAAAGATGGAGTCGTGAAGGGAAGGCATTCATGAATGAGCGTGTAAGCGTGTAAGTGGGCAGAACTTGAATTGGATGACGGGTTTATGTATCGTCTATTTTTTCTACATGGCTCTTTTGTTTGCCCGCTGCCGGCCATGCCTGGCAAAGAAAAATGAATTAAAACAATTATAAAGGGTAAAGTTCAGATTGCCTCCGCTGCCATCGTATTGTCGCTGTCAATATGGCATCATCAAATAATTACTGAATAGAAATAATTCTATAAGTAACGCATGATCAGCGGGCGGGCCGAACGATCGGTACGCCAGCCGGAGTGTAGGGCAGGCCTGCCACCGCGCTTGTCGCCAGCTGTAACGGCTCGCCACTGATGAGTTTACTTTCAGGCCCGGTCAGCGCACCGGCGCCGGGTTTTCCGCAGATCCACCATGCATTGCTTTGATCCGCCGCCGACCAGGCGTTTATGCTAAGCAGAGCGAGCGCTGAAGCGTCTCTGTCGCTGCGGTTTTCGCTGCGGCTTCATTACTGTCATTCTGTGCTCTTTGCCGGCGCATAAACCGGCCAGTGCCGGCAAAGTTAGATAGCTTTGCCAGATTTATTGTGCCGTCGCTGCTTGGTCCAGCATGGTCACACCGCTTAAGTCACACGCTAGCACCGCTTGTCGTATCGCTTCGATCGCCGCCTGGCGGGTAAAACTTTTACGCCAGGCTATCACGACGCGCCGGTCCGGCACCGGCGTGCTAAACGGTACAAAGCGCAACATGCCGTCGGTCGCATCAGGATTGCTGATCGATGCCATCGGCAGCACTGTGATGCCGATGCCGGAGGCCACCATGTGGCGTATGGTTTCCAGCGATGAGCCTTCAAAAGTGCGGGTGATGCCATCGCCCGCCGTCGAAAAACGCGACATTTCCGGACACACTTCCAGCACCTGATCGCGGAAGCAATGGCCATTGCCCAGCAATAGCATGGTTTCGGATTTGAGTTCCTGCGCCGAGACGCTGCTGCGTTCTGCCCAGGCGTGGTCTTTCGGCATGGCAACCATAAAAGGTTCATCGTACAGCGCTTGCACCATCATGCCCTGATCGGGCAAAGGCAAGGCCATGATAGCGGCATCGAGCTCACCCTGACGCAGCAGTTCCATCAGTTTGACCGTAAAATTCTCTTGCAGCACCAGCGGCATTTGCGGCACCTGGCGGATCATGGTTTTGACCAGGGCCGGGAGTAAATAAGGCGCAATGGTGTAGATCACACCCAGGCGGAAAGGTCCGGCCAGCGGGTCTTTGTTTTGTTTGGCGATTTCTTTGATGGCGGCTGTTTGCTCGAGTACGCGCTCGGCCTGTGCCACGATTTGTGCGCCTAAAGGCGTGGTCGATATTTCGGTGCCGCCGCGTTCGAAGATGGTGACGCCTAACTCATCTTCGAGTTTTTTGATCGCGACGGAAAGCGTCGGTTGCGCTACAAAACAAGCTTCGGCCGCGTGACCGAAGTGTTTATGGCGGGCTACCGCAACGATGTATTTTAATTCTGTGAGAGTCATGCCGTTATATTGGCACAGACTGACAACAGCGTCAGCAAACGGTTTCGGTGTTTATGTCGGAATTTGAAAAAATACGGGGAGTATATTAATTAAACACAATAAATTCGTGCAATATTGGCTTATTTGTCAATAGACTGCCCCTTGGTATTTATTTTTTCAATATGGACAAGAGATGAGTCTGAAATGATCTATCGCATTTCATCCCGATAATTTCTTACCGACACATTCACTCACTGCTTTCTCCCGGACTTGCCGGCGGTTTGTGGATTCACTGCTTGCTCATGGCCCGCGTCAATTCATGATGCCCTTGCGCCAGACCGCTTTCCGGCACGATCTCGCCTTCACGGTTTTTAATATTCGCCAGTTGCGTGGCCAGTTGTTCCGGCGCATCGGCGCCGCGGCCTATCCATGCCCCTTGGGTCATCGTGATATGCGCCGCTTCAAAGCTGCCGGCACCGGCACACAACATCGTGCGGGTCGGGGCGTCTTCTGCCGTCAGCACCAGCATGGCTGGTACCACATCGGAGGCCTGCAGGGCTTGCAGCATAGCTTCCGGAAACAGGCTTTCTGTCATGCGGGTGGCGGCAGTCGGTGCCAGGCTATTGACGCGGATATCGAACTTGGCGCCTTCTATGGAAAGCGTTTGCATCAGGCCGACCAGTGCCATTTTCGCTGCACCATAATTAGATTGACCGAAGTTGCCATACAGACCGGAGGACGAGGTTGTCATCAGGATGCGGCCGTATTTTTGCTCTATCATGAGCGGCCAGACCGCTTTGCAGCAATGCACTGCGCCCATCAGATGAACATCCATCACCAGTTTAAAATCGTCCAGCTCCATCTTGGCAAAACTCTTGTCGCGCAAGATGCCAGCATTATTGATCAGGATATCGACCCGGCCCCAGGTATCCATCGCCTGCTTAACCATGGCTTGCACGGCAACAAAATCGGTCACCGAAGC
Organism: Burkholderiales bacterium; assembly: GCA_038330335.1. Lineage (GTDB taxonomy): Bacteria > Pseudomonadota > Gammaproteobacteria > Burkholderiales > Burkholderiaceae_D > Undibacterium. The sequence continues at coordinate 11,614 of JBBQNW010000022.1, forward strand.
ACCGTTGGCAATTGCTTCGCCCCCGGCTTGAATAATTTCTGCCACCACTGCCAGCGCGGCTTCCGATGAGCCGCCGGAGCCGTCACGGGCGCCACCGAGGTCATTGACGAGCACTTTGGCACCGCGCCTGGCCAATGCCAGCGCATGCTCGCGCCCCAGTCCGCCGCCTGCGCCTGTGACGATGGCCACGCGGCCGCTAAAATCGATACTCATGCTTGTTCCTCTAAGGTGTGAATGCAAAAACTGCGGAGATAAATCTTACGGTCGTTCTTATTTTATCCTGAAGTCAGCCATTGGTTGCGCAATTTGCTGCTACTGATGTGCCGGACATAAAAAAAGCCGCTGATCATCAGCGGCTTTTTTGTTTCAATTTGATTCAGGCTTTGCGGCGTATCGATGCTATACCTAAGAAACCCAGACCCAGTAATCCAATCGTCGCCGGTTCCGGTATCGGATTGATACCATCCGCTGAACTAAAGGTCTTGAAGGCAGTACTTTTTGCACCGTGAAATTGTGCCTGCGTACCGCCATCGCAACATCCTTCCAGGCCATAAATACTCAGGGTGTGATTGCCCGCGCTGAGACTGGTCGTGTAATTGAAAAATTGGCTAGGGTTACTATACGAGCCGCCCCACCACATGTCGTTGGTTTTGTAGCCGAGGGCGTTGCCATCAACAAATACCGCGCCACCTTTGCCAAAATCAACGCCGGCCCGGAATGCCCAGTTACCGGCTTCAATTGCTTTGACATTAAAATTGATTTCGAAGTCAAAAACGATATTGCTATTGGAACCGAACAAACCATGATTGCTGATGTTGTTGAGGTTACTTAAGGTTTGTGTGCCGTAGCCCTTGGTAGGGCTGGCAATAGCCGCAGACACGACTGATTTATACGCATTCGCATTTGTCTGCACCCCGGCTGCGGAGTAAGCGGTTGAGAGCGTAATAAGGCTGGCATTTGCCTGGCTGCTCAGGGCCAGTAAGGCCGTTGCAGTGACAGACAAAAGTAAGTTGGTGTTTATTTTGGTAAGGAATTTTTTCATGGTATTTTTTAACATGGGTTAATCAACGCATGTCTTTTAGCAAGTTTTATTCCAGAATTATTTCTTCAATGAAATCAGACGTTTACATTGTTTGCGATTATTTTTATTGAGGATGTGTAAAATTTTTCGACAAGATTTTGTGGCGGTTTATAGTTGAATCCGCCGTGAAAAATTAATATTTACAATTTTTTCTGCATCATGACAGCGCTACCCATGGCCGGATCCAGTTGATAGTCGGCAAAACCGACGGCGCTATACAGCGCCTGCGCGGCCAGATTTCCTTGCAGCACTTCCAGCGTTATTTTGCAGCAGCCTTGCTTCCTGGCTAGCTGTTCTATGCGCCTGAGCAATTGTCGTCCTATGCCTTGCCCGCGAAAAGCGCTGGCAACGGCGATGTCGTGGATATTCATGAGTGGCTGGCAGGCGAAGGTGGAAAAGCCCAGTATGCAAATACTGAAGCCGGCAGGTTCGTCGTCGACAAAGGCCAGCACAGCATGAACGGTATCGCGTTTTTTGAGCTCGCTGATCAGATTGGCCTGGCAAAAATCGGACAGCGGTTCGGCGCCGCCCATGGGGTCGCAGGCATAGGCATTGAGCAGATAGAGGAGGGCGGCATTGTGCCCGGGCTGATTGAAATCGGCGTCAACGATGGTAAGCATGGTGTCCTTGGTGAGTTCGTATCATGTGTTGTCGGCGCTTAAGGCACCTATGGCGCGTGGTGTGTATCTTATACGCGTAAAAATTCTTCTTTTTGCCCCAGCCAGCGCTGCAAATGCGCTTCTACCGTAGGCAGATCGTGCTGGAGTAATTCCACCGCAAGGCTGCGGGCTTTTTCTACCAGCCACTGATCGGTTTCCAGGTTGGCAAACCTGAGCATCGCTTCGCCCGACTGGCGCGCACCTAAAAACTCGCCGGGGCCGCGCAGTTCCAGATCTTTTCGCGCAATCTCAAAGCCATCGGTGGTTTCCCGCATGGTCATTAAACGTTGCTTGGCAGTGCCGCCCAGCGGCCCCTGGTACAGCAGCAGGCATACGCTGGCGGCGGCGCCGCGCCCGACCCGGCCGCGCAGCTGGTGCAATTGCGACAGACCGAAACGTTCGGCATGTTCTATCACCATCAGGCTGGCATTGGGGACGTCAACCCCGACTTCGATCACGGTGGTGGCCACCAGTACCTGCACCTCGTTACGGATAAAGGCTTCCATCACGGCTTGTTTTTCGGCCGGTTTCATGCGGCCGTGTACCAGCCCGACCTGCAGTTCTGGCAGCGCTTCTGCCAGCATCAGATGGGTGTCGGTAGCAGTTTGCAGTTGCAGCGCTTCTGACTCTTCGATCAGAGGGCAAACCCAATAGACCTGCTTGCCGTCTTGCGCTGCCGCGTGTACCCGGGCAATGACTTCTTCGCGCCTTTGCTGGTCCACCATGCGGGTAACGATAGGAGTGCGCCCCGGCGGCAACTCGTCGATCACTGATACTTCCAGATCGGCATAGTAAGTCATGGCTAGTGTGCGCGGTATCGGGGTGGCAGACATCATGAGCTGATGCGGTATCTGGCCGGCAATCCCTTTATTGCGCAAGTTCAGGCGCTGACTGACCCCGAAACGATGTTGCTCGTCGACGATGACTAAACCGAGTTTGGCGAACTGGACCGTCTCTTGTATCAGGGCATGGGTGCCGATGATGAGCTGCGCTGCGCCGCAAGCGATGCTGTTTTTTGCTGCGTCTTTCTCTTTCTTTTTCAGACTACCGGTGAGCCATGCGGTGCTGATGCCCAGTGGCGTCAACCAGGCGGCGATTTTGCGAAAATGCTGTTCGGCCAAAATTTCGGTTGGCGCCATTAACACCGCTTGAAAGCCGCTGTCGATGGCCTGTACCGCGGCCAGCGCGGCGACGATAGTTTTGCCGCTGCCGACGTCGCCTTGTAGCAGGCGCTGCATAGGAAACTCTTGTTTCAGATCGGCGCGAATCTCGGCCAGCACCCGTTCTTGCGCCATGGTCAGGGTGAACGGCAAATTCATTACAAATGCCGCTGACAGTTCGCCCACCACCGACAAAGCACTGGCGCCTTTGCTGCGACGCGCAGCCTGAGCGCGTTTTAAGGACAATTGCTGTGCCAATAGCTCGTCAAATTTCATGCGTTGCCAGGCCGGGTGGGTATGCTCGATTAAGCTGTACTGGTCGGCATCGGATGGCGGGTTGTGCAGCAATCTGACCGAGGCCTCAAAACCGTCTAATTGTAATTCGGCCAGCAGGGCGGGGCGCAGGGTGTCTTGCCAGTTAACTTTATTCAAGGCGCTGTGGATGGCCTTGCGTAACACGGTTTGCGAAATCCCCTCGCCGGCCGGATATACCGGCGTTAATGCGGTCGGTAAGGCAGCCCCTTGATTCACCATTTTATAGCTGGGGTGAACCATTTCTGCGCCAAAAAAGCCATGCCGCAATTCACCGCGGGCACGCACCCGCGCACCGACGGCCATTTGCTTAATCTGACTGCCGTAAAAATTCAGGAAGCGCAACACGACCTGAGCCGTATCGTCGGCAATCGTTACGACTAACTGGCGTCGCGGCCGGTATTGGATATCGCATTCGGTGATGAGGCCTTCAACTTGCACCATACTGCCGCCGCGAAAACCGGCATCATGCATGGGAACGATCTCGGTTTCGTCTTCGTAACGCAGTGGCAAGTGCAAGACAAAATCCATGTCGGTGCGCAAACCCAGACGTGCAAGCTTGTCCTGTGGCGTGGCCACGGTCTTGGGCTTGGCAGCTTTGTCGGTCTTGCTTGGCGTGGCAATCGGCATGGCGTGTAAAATAGCGGGCGTTTTAAGATTATTCGGCAGCGTAGCAGCAAACGCAGTAGCCAATACGCTAGCACTGAGCTGAATGCTGCGTTTGCTGCTAATGGGCAATGATAAAATGGTATTTTACTGGTTTTTTATACAGTGTATAGCCTTAGTTTGATGTCTGTCTGTAATTCGTCCAGGTTTGTTCCTTGTTTTCGAACGGTTTTCCTGGGATTGCCCGCCGTTTCATTTTACAGAACGCACTATCCATGCGCCTTTCGGGGCATTATTGGCCTGTAGGCCGCACGCCGTATGCGTGTCATTTTTTATTATTTTATTTCATGATGTATTCCTTGTCCGATTTTGATTTTGATTTACCCGAGCAGCTGATCGCGCAAACGCCGCTGGCGCAACGTTCGGCCTCGCGTCTGTTGCTGGTCGGGGCGGTGAATAACGAGGCCCTGTGTGATCAGCACTTTGCCGATGTGCTGGAACAATTATCCGCGGGGGATTTACTGGTGTTTAACGACACCCGGGTCTTGAAGGCGCGTTTTTTTGGCGTCAAGGAAACCGGTGGCAAGGTGGAAGTTCTGATCGAGCGCGTGCTGGCCAATACTCAGGAACAACATGCGGTGCTGGCGCAGGTGCGCGCCTCTAAGTCGCCGCCGACAGGAAGCCGGATTTGTCTGGCCGAGTGTTTTGAGGTAGTGGTGGGGGAGCGCGTTGGCGAGTTTTATACCTTGCATTTTCCCGGCGATGTGTTTGAGCTGATTGAGGCGCATGGTCGCCTGCCTTTGCCGCCTTACATCACCCACGACGCCGACGGTTTTGATGAGCAGCGTTATCAAACCGTGTATTCCCGCGTGCCGGGCGCCGTCGCTGCGCCGACGGCCGGGCTGCACTTTGATGAAGCGTTGTTAGACCAGTGCCGTGCTAAGGGTGTGCAGTTTGCATATGTCACGCTGCACGTCGGCGCCGGTACTTTTCAACCGGTGCGCACCGAAAATCTGAACGAACACGCTATGCATAGTGAGTGGTACTCGATTGCGCAAGACACGGTTGACGCGGTGCAGGCCACCAAGGCCAGAGGTCAGCAAGTGGTGGCGGTCGGCACCACCAGCATGCGCGCGCTGGAATCGGCTTCACAAAGCGGTAGCTTGCAGGCAGGTAGTGCCGATACCCGTCTTTTTATTACGCCAGGTTATGTGTTTAAGACGGTTGATAAGCTCATCACCAATTTTCATTTACCAAAATCGACCTTGCTGATGCTGGTGTCGGCTTTTGCAGGGTATGATCGCATCCGCAGTGCGTATGCGCATGCCATACAGCAAAACTACCGCTTCTTTAGCTATGGTGATGCCATGTTGTTAACCAATGCCAGCGCCTCTCTTTCAAAAATATCCGCAGAAAACAAAGAATAAAATGCTCGACTTTACTTTAATTAAAAAAGACAAAACTTCGGCAGCACGTCGTGGCCGCGTGACGGTGAATCATGGTGTGATAGAAACACCGATTTTTATGCCGGTCGGCACATACGGCTCGGTCAAGGCGATGTCGCCGCTGGAACTGAAGGAAATCGACGCCCATATCATCCTGGGGAATACCTTCCATCTGTGGCTGCGCCCCGGCATGAACGTCATCAATAAGTTTGGTGGCTTGCACGATTTTATGGGCTGGGATAGACCTATTCTGACCGATTCTGGCGGCTTCCAGGTGTTTTCACTGGGGGCGATGCGCAAGATCACCGAAGAAGGGGTGAAATTTTCTTCGCCTATCAATGGTGAACGGCTGTTCTTGTCGCCGGAAATTTCCATGCAAATCCAGCGTAGCCTCAATTCCGATATTGCCATGCAGTTTGATGAATGCACGCCTTACGAAATTGACGGCCGCGCCGCTACCACCGAAGAAGCCGGCAAATCCATGCGCATGTCCTTGCGCTGGGCCCAACGCTCTATCGATGAATTTAATCGCGGTGAAAACCCGAATGCCCTGTTTGGTATCGTGCAGGGCGGCATGTTTGAGAATCTTCGCGATGAATCCCTGGCGGGTCTCAATGAGCTCGGTTTTCACGGTATCGCCATCGGCGGCCTGTCCGTAGGCGAACCAAAAGAAGACATGATGCGGGTACTGGCGCATGTCGGCCCGAAACTGCCGGAAAACAAACCGCATTACCTGATGGGCGTCGGCACACCGGAAGACCTGGTGGCCGGCGTGACCAACGGTATTGATATGTTTGATTGCGTGATGCCAACCCGCAATGCGCGTAACGGCTGGATCTTCACCCGTTACGGCGATGTCAAAATTAAAAATGCCCGTTATAAAGAAGAAAAAGAGCCGCTCGATGCCACTTGCGAGTGCTATACCTGCAAAAATTTCTCCCGCGCTTACCTGCATCACCTGCACCGCACCGGCGAAATTCTTGGTGCACGCTTAAATACCATACACAATCTGCATTATTATCTTGATTTGATGCGCCAGATACGACAGTCGCTCGATGATGAGCGTTTCCCTGCCTTTGTGGCAGAGTTTCGCGCAGATAGAGCGCGTGGCGTGTAAACGCAATGCTAGAATGTGGCGCTTTGCTGTGAGGATGGGTGGGGATCTTTAAATTATCAGTTCAGGCACCATATGCCGTCTTGGTATTTAACTAATTCTACCCAACAAAAAATTTTAATAAAATTACTGGAGCTTTAACGTGTTTATATCTAATGCTTATGCGCAATCTTCCCTGTTGGGTTCCGATGGCAATCTGATGAGTTTTTTACCTATCATCTTGATGTTCGTGGTTCTGTACTTTTTGATGATACGCCCGCAAATGAAGCGTCAAAAAGAACAAAAATCAATGATGGATGCCCTGGCCAAGAATGATGAAGTAGTCACTTCCGGTGGTGTTTTAGGTAAAGTGGTGAAAGTCGCTGATGCGTATGTCACACTGGAAATCAGCACCGGTACCGAAGTTGTCGTGCAAAAAAGCGCGATCACCATGTTGCTGCCAAAAGGTAGTATCAAAGCAATTTAATTAGCCTTGTTGCCTAGTCGCTAAAGCCAGCCATTTTTTGGTGCTGCTTTGGCGAGCAAGGCAAGCGACAATCGCTAGCTAAGTCTGCATTTAGCCTCCACTTATTCTGAACCGATATGAATCGCTATCCCCTCTGGAAATACATCATTATCCTGATTGCGCTGTTGTTTGGCGGCTTATACACCGCGCCGAATTTCTTTGGCAAAGCCCCGGCAGTACAAGTCAGTAGCGCCAAGTCCACCGTCAAGATTGACAGCGGCATGACCAGCACGGTCGAGCAGGCGCTGCAAAAAGCCGGCGTCAAAGTCGATGGCTTGTTTTACGAAAATAACGGTTTGCAAGGGACGGTACGTGCCCGTTTTGCCGATACCGATACCCAATTCAAAGCCAAAGATGTATTGGAAAAGGCACTTAACGCCGATCCGGCGGATCCGACCTATACCCTGGCCTTTAACTTATTATCGAATACCCCTACCTGGCTGCAGAAATTGCATGCCCTGCCTATGGTACTCGGCCTCGATTTGCAAGGTGGCGTACACTTTTTGATGCAGGTCGACACCAAGGCCATGCTGAGTAAAAGCGTGCAAAACTTGCAATCCGGTGTGCGTTCGGTGTTGCGCGATAAAGATGTGCGTCACGCCGGCATTAGCCGCGAAGGCGAACTGGTCAGCGTTAAGTTCCGCGATGAAGCGACCCGTGCGAAAGCTAAGAGTGTGTTGCAGGCGCAGATGAACGATGCGGTTTTTGTCGATGTCGCCGGGGCTGAAAGCGGTGACCTGGTATTGCAAGTGAGCACCAAGCCAGAAGCGATGAAGCAAATGATGGCGGAAGGTGTGAAGCAAAATATTACCGCCTTGTCCAAGCGCGTGAATGAACTCGGCGTTGCTGAGCCATTAATCCAGCAGCAAGGCCCAGACCGTATCGTGGTCGAATTGGCCGGTGTGCAAGACGTGGCGCGCGCCAAAGAACTAATCGGCAGAACCGCGACGTTAGAAGTGCGTCTGGTGGATGACACCGTGATTGGTCCGGTGGACGACACCACGGCGGTACCTTTCGGTTCCGAAATGTTCAAGGTTGGCCGCGGTGGTCCGGCGATTTTGTATAAAGACCCGGTAATTACCGGTGACTATATCTCCGGTGCGTCCGCTAGTTTTGATCAGCATCAGCAGCCTTCTGTCAGCATCGATTTGAACGGTGACGGCGGGCGCAAGATGCGCGAAGGCACACGCGGTAAGATCGGTAAAAAAATGGCCATCGTGCTGTTTGAAAAAGGCAAGGGCGAATTACTGACCGTGGCCACCATCCAGGATGAATTGGGCGCGCGCTTTAATATTACCGGCATGGGCTCAACCTCGGCCTCGTCCGATCTGGCCTTGTTATTGCGTGCCGGCTCACTGGCGGCACCGATGGAAATCATCGAAGAGCGCACCATCGGCCCGCAACTGGGTGCTGAAAACATCGCTCAGGGTTTCAACTCGACCTTGTACGGTTTCACTGCGATTGCGGTGTTTATGGTGATTTACTACATGCTGTTCGGTTTCTTTAGCGTGCTGGCGCTGTCGTTTAACTTGCTGCTGCTGGTAGCGATTCTGTCCGGTATTCAGGCTACGCTGACCTTGCCTGGCATGGCGGCGATTGCGCTGGCCTTGGGTATGGCGATTGATGCCAACGTTCTCATTAATGAGCGTATTCGTGAAGAGCTGCGTGGCGGTGCCACTGCACAGGCGGCGATTACGGCTGGTTTTGATCGTGCCTGGGCCACCATTCTCGATTCCAATGTAACGACGCTGATCGTCGGTCTGGCTTTGTTAATATTTGGCTCCGGTCCGATCAAGGGCTTTGCGGTGGTGCATTGCCTTGGCATCATGACCTCGATTTTCTCGGCCGTGTTTGTCTCGCGCGGGGTGGTCAACTTATGGTACGGACGGCAGAAAAAGCTCGCTTCTGTCTCCATCGGGCAGATCTGGAAACCGACTGCCGACTAAGTCATTGGCGCTGTTATCGACACCCGGAGCAGAGCCTTGTTCTGCTCCGAAATAAAGAATTAGGGATTCATCATGGAATTATTCCGTATTAAAAAAGACATTCCTTTCATGCGCCATGCGCTGATATTTAATGTCATTTCTGCTCTCACCTTTGTCGCCGCGATATTTTTTCTGTGGCAAAAAGGTCTGCATCTGTCGGTAGAGTTTACCGGCGGCACCTTAATGGAAGTGAGCTACAGCAAGCCGGCCAATCTTGAAAGCGTGCGTAAAACCATAGATGGCCTGGGTATTATCGATGCCAATGTACAGAGTTTTGGGGAAGCATCCAGAGTTCTGATCCGCTTGCCGGTTGCCAAAGGTATGACCACGACGCAACAGGGCGATAAAGTGTTTGCCGCTCTGCAGGCGCATGACGCCGATGTGCAGAAGCAGAGCGTGGCCTCGGTCGGCCCGCAAGTGGGGGATGAACTGGCACACGACGGCTTGCGCGCATTATTGATGGTGATTGCCGGGGTGATGGCATACCTGGCGGTGCGTTTCGAGTGGAAATACGCGGTCGCGGCCATCGTCGCCAACTTGCATGACGTGGTGATTATTCTGGGTTTCTTCGCTTTCTTTCAGTGGGAATTTACTCTGTCGGTATTGGCTGGTGTGCTGGCTGTGCTGGGGTATTCGGTGAAT
>JBBQNW010000023.1:0-20965 GCA_038330335.1 Burkholderiales bacterium
GGTGTTGCCATCGGCCACCAGCACGAGCACTGCCTCCGGTTCGGTGAAGCCGGACAAATAGTAGAAATAACTGTCGTGGCGAAACGGAAAGCTGTTGTCGCTGTTGCGCGTCATTTCGTGTGCCGTGGGCAAAATCGCGACACCGCCACCATGGGCCTGCATCTGTTTGAGCAATTGACTGCGGCGCAGGATAAACGACTGCATGCTCATAGCGACTTCCCTTGGCCGCTTAATGGGGCATTGAGTGGCGCATTGAGTGGTGCATTGAGTGGTGCATTCAGGGCAGCCAGTTGTTCCGGTGTGCCGACATTGTGCCAGACGCCGCTGTACAGTTCGCCGCCGAGCTGGCCGCGATCGGCGTAATCACGCAGCACCGGCGCCAGTTTGGCGTGTTCGCCGGTTTTGATGTGGGCAAACATTTCTGGCCGGTACACGCCGATATTGCCAAAGGTCAGGCGCGGCTCGCCGGGCTGGCCTTGATTGGATAAACCCATCAGATTCAGGGCGAAATCGCCTTGCGGGTGAAACGTGGGGTTTTTTACCATGTAGAGCCAGGCCACGTCGCGTTTGTCCAGCGGATGCGGGTTGCCCCACATGTCATTGTCTTCCAGCGTGTTTTTACATACTTCAAAATTAAAATGCGGAATGTAAATATCGGAAGAGAGCACGATGAAAGGTGCATCTCCCAGTAAGGGCAGGGCTTGGGCAATCCCGCCGGCAGTTTCCAGCGCCGTCGCTTCGGCCGAGTAGCTGATCTGCGCAGCAAACTGGCTGCCGTCGCCAAGCAGTTCTTGTATCATGTGGCCGAGATGGGCGTGATTGATGACGATCTCGCTGATACCGGCTTTCACCAGATTGAGAATATGCCAGACGATCAGGGGCCGGCCGCGCACCTTGAGTAAAGGTTTGGGACAGGTATCGGTTAGCGGTCGCATCCGTTCACCGCGACCTGCGGCAAGTAACATGGCTTTCATCGTGTTTTATTCGTCTATGGTGTCTGAAGTGTTAGTCGGTCTGCGGGCATGACTGTCAGCTCAGCTGATCTGATCAAATCTGATCAAGTCAGCGCGCAGGCGCTGCATTGCGTGACGCCTAAAATGTGAAGCCCACCACTGGCGCGGTATCTTCCAGCACATCGAGCAAACGCAGCAAAGGAATCAGAATGTTATAACGTTGCGCGGTTTTGCGTACATAGGCCATGACCAGCGGAATGTCCTTGAGGTAGGCTGGTTTGCCGTCGCGATGTGCCAGACGGGCAAAGATGCCGAGTATCTTCAGATGACGTTGTAAACCCATGAATTCAAAATCGCGGTAAAAACTGTCAAATTCCGGACTGATAGGCAAGCCGGCGCGGCGCGCTATTTCCCAGTAACGTATCGCCCAGTCGAGCACCATTTCTTCATCCCATTGCAGGTAGGCATCGCGCAGTAGTGAGACTAAGTCATACGTCAGCGGGCCATATAAGGCACCCTGGAAATCGAGAATGCCCGGGTTGCCTTGCTCCATTACCATCAGGTTACGTGAATGATAATCGCGGTGCACATACACTTGTGGCTGCGCACTGATGTTTGCCAGCAAGGCATCGAATACCTTTTGCAGGCTGATGTTCTGTTCTTCGGTGAGTGTCGCGCCCAGATGCTTGCCGATATACCATTCCGGAAAAATCATCAGTTCACGCAACAGAAAAGCGCGGTCGTATTCGGGCAATACCTCTGGTTGGCTATGACTTTGCAGTTGCACCAGCGCCGTCATCGCCTCCATGTATAAGGGATGTGCGCGTTGTTTGTCTTGCTGTAGCGCGGCAAAATAGGTAGTGTTGCCCAGATCGCTTAAGAGCAGAAAACCTTGTGCGGTATCCTGTGCCAGTACTTGCGGTACCGTCAAATTGATCTGTGTAAATAATTCTGCGATCCGGATAAAAGGCCGGACATCCTCGGCCGGTTGTGGCGCATCCATGACGATATAGGTTTGGCCATCGGCGCCATCAATCCTGAAATAACGACGGAAGCTGGCGTCGGCGGATGCCGGGCGCAGCGTGGCTAACCGGAGTGACGGAGTGCTGATAGCGCCTAGCCATTGAAGGATGGCTGACATGCGTTGCGCATCTGCAGCTGAAGCGGCATTGAGATCGGAAGAATCGGAGCTCGATTCGGTAATGGTAGTCGAAGACATGGCGTATATTTTTTGATGAAAAAGTGTTGTTGGCCCTTGCGCAGGCTGGTGTTCTTGGTAAATGCGGCGGGCTGAGCGTGTTTCCACCTATAATAAGCGCTTGATTTCAGGCTGGAAGGCGAAAAGCGATGATTGTCAACAGATTGACAAGCGCCTGCCAGCATTTGCTTTAAGCAACATTTGCATCCACGTTATTACTACTCTTGACCCTTGATCACTGATTACATGCGCCGGAAACCCGTATTATCTCACCCGCAGCAGTTGTTTCCCACTTTTCCGACAATGGCCGTGAAGGTGTTGCTTCCCGCCATGCTGCCGTTTTTGTCCTTGTCCGCCGCGGCGCAGGTACAAAGCGTGGCCGTGGCCGGCAAGGTAAAGCCTAAGCCGGACGATAAAATGGCACCGACCGTGATTCAGGCCGAGCGGATTTCCGGCCGTCCGGAACGTTATTCCCTGTTTGAGGATAATGTCGAAGTGGTACGGGGCACGACTACGCTTAACGCCAATCAGGCGATTTACCGCAATCTCGAAGACGAAATGGAAGTCAACGGCAATGTGCGCATGCAGCGCGCCGGAGATTGCTACAGCGGCGACACGGCACGCATGAAGCTCGATACCGGGGTTGGCGTGGTCACCCATCCTTTTTATAAGCTGATACGTAATAATGCCCAGGGGCACGCCGACAAAGTCACTTTTGAAAGTGAAGAGCAATCCACCATTTATGACGGCACCTACAGCACTTGCGAGGGGCTGAACCCTGACTGGTATCTGAAAGCCGATACCCTCAAGCTGGACACCAGTCTTGATCTGGGCGTGGCGGGTAATTCTGTAGTGTATTTTAAAGGGGTGCCAATTTTAGCGACCTCCAGTTTTTTGCCGCTGAGCTTTCCCTTATCCGGCGCACGCCATTCCGGTTTGCTGCCGCCGACGCTGGGTACCTCATCGAAAGGCGGTATTGAGTTCGGTTTGCCGTATTATTTTAATATTGCCCCTAACCGCGATCTGACGCTGCGTCCCGCGTTGATACAGCGGCGCGGTTTGCAATTGGGTCTGGAAGGGCGCTACCTGGGTGAAACCTATGCCGGCGTGACCAGTTTTGAAGGGCTGCTCAATGATCAGCAAAGCAAAACCAACCGGTATGCGCTGACCTCGGTCCATACCCAGAAATTATTGCCGCAAATGGTGTTTTCATGGAATGTGAATCTCGCCTCGGATGATGATTACCCTGCCGATTTCTCTAAATCGATTACCAAGACGGCGCAACGTTTGCTGCTACGCGAAGCCAGCACGCAGTACTACGGCGCATTCTGGAATGCCGATTTACGGGTGTCAAATTATCAGGTGTTACAGGATATTTTAGCGCCTATCGGCCGTCCTTATGATCGTCTCCCGCAGCTGACTTTGCATGCCGGACAGCTCGATGTGACGGGGCTCGATTGGTCGGCCGACACCATTCTGACCAGTTTCTGGCACCCGACGCTGGTGCGTGGCAACCGTGCTGTCGTCAATGCGCAAGTGTCCGCCCCGTTTCTGCGTCCCGGCTACTTCATCGTTCCCAAAGTCTTGCTGCATGCGGCTAATTATGCGCTGAGTAATCCGGTCGCAGGGCAAGGTGGCAGCTTTCAGAGCGTGGTGCCGACAGTGTCAATCGACAGCGGTCTGGTATTTGAGCGTAGTGCCAGTTTATTTGGCAATGCCGTGACGCAAACCTTAGAGCCGCGTTTGTTTTATGTGAATACGCCGTATCGTGACCAAAGCCTGCTGCCGAATTTTGACAGTGCCGTCGCCGATTTTAATTTTGCGCAAATTTTCAGCGAAAACCGCTTTACCGGCAATGACCGGGTCGGGGATTCGAATCAAATCACCACCGCACTGATTTCCCGGTATATCGAAAACGATGGGGAAGAGCGGGTGAAACTTGCCTTGGGACAAAGGTTTTATTTCAACAAACAGAAAGTTGCACTTGGCGCAGAGACCAGCCAGAGCCGTTCTGATTTGTTGCTCGCTGGTGCAGGCAAACTTTCCAGTACGCTCAGTGTCGAATCCAGTGTGCAGATTAGCCAGAGCGACCGGCAAGCACAGCGGGCGAATTTCGGGGTGCGCTGGCAGCCTGCGCCCAAAAAAGTGATCAATGCAGAATATCGTTTCCAGCGCGATGTCTTGAATCGAAGCGACATGGCGGTAAAACAAATCGATATTTCCGCGCAGTGGCCGGTAGCAGATCGCTGGTATATGGTGGGAAGAAGCAATTTTTCTCTGCAAAACAATAAACTGGTTGATGGTCTGGTCGGTTTTGAATACAAGCAAGATTGTTGGGCCTTGCGTTTGCTGGCGCAGCGTTTTGTGACCACCAGTTCGGCCAATACCTCGGGGTTTTCTATCCAGTTGGAACTGACCGGTTTGGCCAGATTGGGCTTTGGATCGAATCCTGTCGATGCTTTGAAAAAGAATATATCGGGTTATCAGCCGATAAATTAGCGTGTATATTGCAGCTTTCGCCAGAACCTGGCGATGGAGGCGAAGAGCCACTGGCTACACCCTCATTTTTAACATGAATTTTGGATCACTATGCGCCACATCTTGCACATGAATCAACGACCTATTCTCTCAGTTTTGGCAGTATCGATCTCCTTGCTTGCCGCCGCAAGTGCCTGGTCGCAGGATAAGACTACTTTGACGATGAGCAAAAAAATGGCGCCGCTAGCTGCGCCTGCCGTTACGACGCCGGTAACACCAGGCGCAGCGGCAACGCCAGCAGTAGCGGCAACAGCGGCAGCGCAGCCGGCAAAAAAAGCCGGCAGCCAGCTCATCAACAGTATCGTCGTCGTTGTCAACGATGAAGTCATCACCCGCCAGGAGCTCAATGAGCGTTTGCGTTCGGTTGAACGTCGTCTGGCAGCGCAGGGAACGGCCTTGCCGAACCGCATCGACCTGCAAAAACAATTGCTTGAGCGCATGATCATTGACCGCGCACAATTACAGTTGGCCAAAGAAAATGGCATTCGTATCGATGATGTCATGCTGGACCGATCGATGTTACGGCTGGCGGAACAAAACAAGACCACGCCGCAAGAGTTTCGTAACCAGATCGAACGTGAAGGCACCTCGTTTGCCGCTTTTCGCGAAGAAATTCGCGATGACATCATGATGCAGCGCATTCGTGAGCGTGAGGTCGACAGTAAGATTCAGGTGTCGGAAATGGAAGTGGATAATTTTCTGGCAGCAGAAGAAAAGGCCCCCGGCGGCCAGCAAGAGTTGAATCTGGCGCAGATTCTGGTGCGGACACCGGAAAACGCCTCTGCCGAACAAATCGCTAAACAGCGCGCACGGGCTGAGGAAGTGCTGAAAAAAATCCGTGCCGGTGAAGACTTTGCCAAACTGGCGGCCACGTATTCCGATGCGCCGGAAGCCCTCAAGGGTGGCGACGTAGGCTGGCGGGAACAAGACCGCTTGCCACAATTGTTTCTCGATGCGATTAATAAAATCAAAGTGGGCGAAGTCTCCGACATCGTCAGAAGCCCGAATGGTTTTCATATCGTTAAGTTGGCTGGCAAGCGCGCAGTAACCGCCAACGCCAGTGCGGCTGATGCGGTTCAGCAATCGCATGTGCGCCATATCCTGATTAAGGTAAGCCAGGTTGTCACGGCGGCAGAAGCCAAGCGCAAACTGGTTGAACTCAAGCAGAGACTGGATAATAAAGCGGCCACTTTTGAAGAGCTGGCGAAAACTTTTTCCAATGATTTGTCGGCGGCCAAGGGCGGCGATCTGGGCTGGATTTATCCGGGTGATACGGTTCCCGAGTTTGAGCAGGCGATGAGTAAATTGGCACTCAATGAAGTTAGTGAACCGGTCGAATCACCATTTGGCTTTCACCTGATTCAGGTGACAGAACGCAAGACCGACGATGTTTCGAAAGACCGTAAACGCATGGCGGCGCGCCAGGCCGTGCGCGAACGTAAATCCGATGAGGCCGTCCAAGACTGGCTGCGCCAGTTGCGTGACCGTGCCTATGTTGAGTTTCGTCTGGACGAAAAATAATGACAGTGGCGCCCAAACGACCGGTAATCGCCGTGACAGTCGGCGAACCTTCTGGCATCGGGCCGGAGATTTCATTGCGGGCAGCATGGCAATTGCGGGCGGAAGTTCGCCCGCTCTTAATTGGTGACGCTGCCTATCTGGCGATGCTGGCGGGTGAAGTTGACCCGGCCATTCGACTGATGGGCGTGTCGCAGCAAGCCTTGCGCTATAGCGGCTTGCCTGACTGCGGAAAAGACCAGATCACTGTGATCGATTGTCCGCTGGATGCGCACGTGTTCGCCGGTGAACTCAATCCGCGCAACGGCCGTGCCGTTTTGCAGACTCTTGATGTGGCGATCGAAAGCGTGCAGCAAGGCTGGTGTGATGCGATCACCACGGCACCACTGCAAAAAAGCACCATCAATGATGCCGGTATTGCTTTCACCGGGCATACGGAATATTTCGCGCAGCAGACAGCAACCGAGCAGGTCGTCATGATGCTGGCCTGCGAAGCATCGGACAGCGTGCCGCAAGCGCTCAGGGTTGCGCTGGCAACCACACATCTGCCGTTAAAAGAGGTAGCAGCGGCGATTAATTTTGCGTCTCTGCTGAAAACTTTGCAGATCATTCGGCACGACCTGCAGACTAAATTTGGCCTTGCCGCGCCGCGCATCCTGGTGGCCGGACTCAATCCGCATGCCGGTGAAAACGGTTATCTGGGACGCGAAGAAATCGATGTGATCAGCCCCGTCATCGCCCAGGCGCAGGCGTTGGGTATGGACGTACGCGGCCCTTATCCGGCCGACACCTTGTTTCAGCAAAAATATTTGCAAGACGCCGATTGTGTGCTGGCGATGTATCACGACCAGGGTTTGCCGGTTTTGAAATATGCCAGTTTCGGGCTTGGTGTGAATATCACTCTGGGCTTGCCATTGATACGCACCTCGGTCGATCACGGTACGGCGCTGGATCTGGCGCGGCGCGGGGTTGGTCATGCTGATGCCGGCAGTATGTGTGTGGCAATCCGGATGGCGGCAGACATGGTGCGACGTCAGTCTTAGTCTGATTCCAGCAGTCGTCACTAGTCGTCACTAGGCGCCACTAGTCGCTATCTGGCTTTGCCAGCCCTTAACGCCGGTTTTTACTCAAATAATAAAAAGTAAGTTACTCCATGAAACACATTGCCCGCAAGCGCTTCGGCCAGAATTTTTTAACCGACCAACTGGTACTGAGCCAGATTATCGCTGCCATCAATCCGCAGCCAGACCAAAGCATGGTCGAAATCGGCCCTGGCCTGGCCGCCATGACACGCCTGCTGCTGGCCGGCCTGACGACTTTGCACGTAGTCGAGCTGGACCGCGATCTGGTGGCGCGCCTGAACAAAACTTTTGACCCAAAAAAACTGATCGTGCATGAAGGCGATGCTTTGCAATTTGACTTCGCCAGTTTGCCGGTGGCGGAAGGTAAGAAATTGCGTGTCGTGGGTAATCTTCCTTACAATATTTCCAGCCCTTTATTGTTCCATCTGGCCGAAATTGCCCCGCTAGTGGAAGATCAGCACTTCATGCTGCAAAAAGAAGTGGTCGAGCGCATGGTGGCGCCGCCAGGCAGTAAAACTTACGGCCGTTTGTCGGTCATGTTGCAATGGCGTTATCATATGCAATTGTTATTCGTGGTGCCGCCTACCGCTTTTGATCCGCCGCCCAGAGTAGAATCGGCGATTGTGCGGATGATTCCGAAAGCCACGCAGTTGCCTTGCGATGTGCGCAAGCTGGAATTAGTCGTGACCAAGGCGTTTTCGCAAAGACGTAAAGTGGTGCGCAATTGTCTGGCCGGGATGTTTAGCGAGCAGCAAATCATCGACGTCGGGATTAACCCGCAGGCGCGTGCCGAGACGATTTCCCTGGAACTGTATGTCGCGCTGGCGAACTCCTTGCCCAATACCGCAGAAAACACCATCGCAGAATAAACTTAAAAATTACTGATGAATCTGACGCTTACCCCTGAATGGCAGACCCTGCAGAAACATAAGACCAGACTCGATCAGCAGCATTTGCGTGACTTGTTTGCGGCCGATCCGCAACGTTTTGCTCATTTTTCGCTCGAACTGGATGATCTGTTGCTAGATTACTCCAAGCAAAGACTCGATGCCGCGACACTCGATAGTTTGCTTGATCTGGCGCGCAGCACCGATGTCGCCGGTTGGCGCGATCGCATGTTCGCCGGTGAAAAAATCAATTTGAGTGAAGACCGCGCGGTACTGCATACGGCCTTGCGGCATACCGAATTCACGCCTTTTCCGAATGCCGAAACCGATGTCATGCCGCAAGTGCGGGCCGTACGCAAACACATGCGCGACATTGTTGAACGGGTGCGTAGTGGTTTATGGCGTGGCTTTAAGGGCGATGCGATACAAAGTGTCGTCAATATCGGTATCGGCGGATCTGATCTCGGGCCCAAATTGGTGACACGTGCCTTATCTGCGATGCAGCATCCGGGGCTGGATTTTTATTATGTCTCGAATCTGGACAGCGCGCATCTGGCGCCGGTGCTGGAAAAACTCGATCCCCGCACCACGTTGTTTATTGTCGCCTCGAAAACCTTCACCACCCAGGAAACCAGCATTAACGCGCATACCGCGCGTACCTGGCTGATGGCGGCGGCGATGGAAGAGTGGGCGATCAGCAAGCATTTTATTGCTGTCACCTCGAGCCCGGACAAGGCGCATGAATTTGGCATCCCCGACAGTAATATTTTGCAAATCTGGGATTGGGTCGGCGGCCGTTACTCGCTCTGGTCTGCGGTCGGTTTGTCGGTGGCTCTGGCGGTTGGTATGAGTGGTTTTGAACGTCTGTTGCAAGGCGCCGAAACCATGGATAAGCATTTTTGTATGGCGCCGCTGGAAAAAAATATGCCGGTATTGCTGGCGCTGATTTCTATCTGGAACACCAATTTTCTGGGCGCCGAAACCAGCGCCGTGTTGCCTTATAACGAAGCCATGCGGCATTTTCCGGCGTTCTTGCAACAACTGGAAATGGAATCAAACGGCAAGACTGTCAGCCGTGACGGCGAGCCTTTGACTTGCCGCGCCAACCCTATCGTCTGGGGTGAAATTGGCGTCAATGGACAACATGCTTTCTTTCAGTTGCTGCATCAGGGTGGCTGGCTGATTCCCTGTGATTTTGTGGTGGCCGCTTCCAGTGACTATCCTCTCCCTGGCCATCAGGCACCGTTGCTGGCCAATTGCCTGGCACAGAGTGCGGCGCTGGCATTTGGTAAAACCGAAGCGCAGGCGCGCAGCGAGTTAGCGGCAGCCGGCCTGGATGAGGCCAGCATCACTAAACTGTTGCCGCATAAGGTATTTGCCGGCAACCAGCCTTCTACCACGATCCTGATGCCTGGCCTTGACCCTTTTCAATTGGGCATGTTGCTGGCGCTGTATGAGCATAAAGTCTTTGTCCAGGGCGTGATCTGGGGCTTGAATTCGTTTGATCAGTGGGGCGTTGAGCTGGGTAAGCAGCTGGCGAGCCGCCTGCTGCCGGCGATTAACGGTGATCAGGCTTATGATGCCCACCTTGATACCTCGACCAGTGGTCTGATCGCTTACTTCAGACGGCATGGCAATAGTTAAACGCTGATTTTTCATTCATACATTTTTCCGGGGAGTTCGTCATGATCGTTTTAATTACTGGTGCCAGTTCGGGGTTTGGTGAAGCGATGGCGCGTAAGTTCGTGCGTCATGGCCATCGCGTGATTGCTGCCGCGCGTCGCGCTGACAGGCTGGCGGACTTGCATCGCGAACTGGGTGAGGCCTTGCTACCGGTGACTTTGGATGTGACCGATAAAGCATCAATTCAGCAAGCCCTGGCAGAATTGCCGGCAGACTGGCAACCGATCGATGTCCTGATCAACAATGCCGGCCTGGCTTTGGGTACCGAACCGGCTCATCTGGCCTCGCTCGATGAGTGGGAGACCATGATCGATACCAATGCCAAAGGTCTGGTCACGATGACCCGTGCGCTGTTGCCCGAGATGGTGGCGCGTAATACCGGCATGATTATCAATATCGGCTCGATTGCCGGTTCGACCGCTTACCCCGGTGGTAATGTGTATGGCGCGACCAAGGCTTTTGTTGATCAATTTACCAGAAATCTGCGTGCCGACATGGCCGGCACCGGGGTCCGCACCACCAATATTGCTCCGGGTTTATGTGGCGGTACCGAATTCTCGAATGTGCGTTTCCGTGGCAACGATGATGCCGCCGCCAAAGTGTATGAAGGTACCGAGCCGCTGACAGCAGAAGATATTGCCGAATCAGCCTATTGGATCGCCACCTTGCCGCCGCATGTAAATATTAATTACATAGAGATGATGCCGACTTGCCAGGGCTTTGGTCCCTTAACTATCAAGCGTCAGCCAGCTTGATGATGGCTGATGCCGGGCGCTGCCTGCGCCGGCCATTGGCGGTATTTATTCTGCCCCCCTTTGTTTTGAAGATGACGACTGATGCAAACCGAATTTAACTGGCCAGTGCGGATTTATTACGAAGATACCGATGCGGGCGGTATCGTTTTTTATGCCAATTACCTCAAATTTTTTGAACGGGCCCGCACCGAATGGCTGCGTGCCTTTGGCATTAGCCAGCAGCACATGGCGGCTAGCCATGCCGCCATGTTTGTCGTCAAGTCGACGGCATTAGATTATCACGCGCCGGCGCGGCTTGATGATGAACTAAACATCAGCGTGGTAGTCGAAAAGCTGGGACGCGCTTCGGTCCAGTTTGTGCAGGAAGCCTGGTGCGGCGAGCGTTTGCTGGTCAGCGGCAAGATCAAAGTAGGCTGTGTCGGCGTGGCCAGTTTGCGCCCTGTCGCCATTCCCGACGATGTGTTGCAGCAGATTAAACGCTAACTTTCCTGTCATGTTGATACCCGCTATTCCTGAATCACCCTAACCGATTACTCCACCGCAAAAAGATAAGCAAGCCATGACCGCTACTCAAGATTTGTCCTTCATTACCCTCATTGCCAATGCCTCGCTATTAGTACAATTAGTGCTGTTGCTGCTAGTGGGCGTGTCGCTGACCAGCTGGACGTATATTTTCAGCAAGATGTTTGCGATTAAAAAGGCCCGGGTCCAAACCGAAGAATTCGAACGCAACTTCTGGTCCGGTGGCAGCCTGGTCGAACTGTATCAGCTGGCCTCGGCCAACCGGCGTGCCAGTCAGGATAAGGCCGGCGCACTGGAGCGCATTTTTGAAGCCGGCATGAATGAATACCATAAAGTCAAAGCCGCCAGCAAAGCAACGCTGGACGCCGGCGCCATGTTAGACGGTGCGCGCCGTGCCATGCGCGCAGCCTACCAGCGTGAAATGGACCTACTGGAAACCCATTTGTCGTTTCTGGCCTCGGTCGGTTCGGTGTCGCCGTATGTCGGTTTGTTTGGAACGGTCTGGGGTATCATGAATGCGTTTCGCGGTCTGGCTAATGTACAGCAGGCAACGCTTGCTGCGGTCGCGCCGGGAATTGCCGAAGCCCTGATTGCCACCGCAATTGGCCTGTTTGCTGCGATACCTGCAGTGCTGGCGTATAACCGCTACACCCATGAAATAGATCGTCTGGCGATTCATTTTGAGACCTTCATTGAAGAGTTCTCAAATATTTTGCAAAGACAATCGCGTTAGTATTGAAGAATACTTAAGAATACTTAAGAAAAGTTAAGGACAGATGAGGCAGCATGAGCTATCTGCGTGGCGAACGTAAACGCAAATTCAAGGCCGAAATTAATGTCGTGCCTTACATCGACGTCATGTTGGTGCTGTTGGTGATTTTCATGGTGGCGGCACCGATGACCAATCCTGCCGTGATTAATCTGCCGACCGCGGGTCAGTCGACCCAGGCGCCCAGTGATTTCATAGAAATTTCTTTGCGCCCGGACGCTGCTGCCACGATAAGCATTAACAGCAAGAGCAGTAATAATAACGGCAACGGAAAAGGGCAGGAAGAGGCGAAAGAAAGCGCCGCTAACCGGTCTCAGCTGATGCAAAAATTGCGTGAATACCACGCCGCCAAGCCCGATTTGCCGGTACTGCTGTCGGCCGATAAAGAGATGAAATACGATGACATCATCCAGGTAATCTCGGAAGCCAAAAAACTGGGTATCAACCGGGTAGGTCTGGCTACCAAGTGATAGCGCGCCGATTCTCTGTTGTGGTAAGCAGCCTGCTGGTGTCCGGTCTGGTGCTGGCCGCTGAGCCAGGGCAAGCCACGTTGCCGCCAGCGCCTTCATTGCCGGTTTCGACTCCGGATCAGCCGGAGCCGGATGACCTGATGTTAGCGTCGCCAGCCGATACCTCGCCTGGCGGTGCCGGTGCGCATCTGTCAAAACTTCGTCTCGGTCAGGCCAGCGGCGACTGGCTGGCGCTGATCCGGCAGCATGTTCCCGAATTGGCCGCTTCGGCCGAAGCACAAAGTCTGACGCCCGGGCTGGTAAGAAAAATAAGAAGCGATATCAGCGCCATACTGGCGACCGAGGGCTATTTTTCGCCGCTAATCCGTTTTCAGAAGCAGGCCAATAATACCAGCGAGGTGCTGGTGAATATTGACGCCGGACAGCGCACCCTGGTGCAAGAGTTAGACGTGAAATTTTCCGGCGCGCTGGCCGATGCCGCCAATGCCGGGCAAGCTGCGGCGGTAGCGCGC
Source organism: Burkholderiales bacterium (assembly GCA_038330335.1). Classification (GTDB taxonomy): domain Bacteria; phylum Pseudomonadota; class Gammaproteobacteria; order Burkholderiales; family Burkholderiaceae_D; genus Undibacterium. The sequence continues at coordinate 12,888 of JBBQNW010000023.1, forward strand.
CGCGATAGCTTGATTGCCAACTGGCCACTTACCAAAAATACCGTGTTTCGTGACGATGACTGGGTTCGTGCAAAGAGTGCCTTACTTGATAACTTGCGTTCCGAGACTTATGCCGCCGCCAGCATTAACTATAGCCAGGCGAATATTGATGCGGAAAATTATACTGCCGCGCTTGAACTCGAGGTCGACAGCGGGCCGCCATTTACGCTAGGCGATATGACGGTGACCGGTTTGCAGCGTTACCCAGCATGGTTACTGGATCGCTATAACCCGCCCAAAAAAGGCGAACCCTATTCACGTGCGCGTTTGCTGGAATATCAGCGGCTGCTACAAAATTCTGCCTATTTTTCTACGGTCGCCATCAGTGTCGACGCGGATGCGGGCAAGGCCGATGCGGTGCTGCTGGAGGTGAACGTGGTCGAACGGCGCGCCCGTGATCTGGCCTTCGGTAGCGGTTACAGCTCGAACACCGGCTTTCGTGTCGAGGTCTCTTACCGTGACCGCCATTTATTCGATAAAGCATGGGATTTGCGCAGCGCAGTGCGACTAGAGCAAAAGCGGCAACTCGGCTATGCCGATATTTATTTGCCACCACGAGTGGACAATTATCTCGATTCCGTGGGGGTGTTGTTTGATAAGCTCGATGTCTCCGGCGTGCTGTCAACCCGTAACGCCATCGGTTTTAAACGGAGCATCAGCTTTGGCCGTCTGGAGCAAAGACTGGGCCTGAATTTAGCGCGTGAAAAAGTCGAGGTGAGTGGCGTGACCGGGCGCCTGAGTAAGGCGCTGGTGGGAACGGTAGGCTGGACCTGGCGCGCCGTGGACAATAGTTTTGCCCCACGCAAAGGCTATATCGCCCAGGCCGATTTTGCCGTGTCCGAGAAAGCCTTGATTTCAGACCAGCGTTTTTTTCGTATGTACGGCAAATACCAGCATTGGTTGCCAGTCGGCGCGAGCGACAGTATCATTTTACGTGCCGAGGCCGGGCAGCTCGCTTCCCGCGGTGCGGACGGCATTCCTGAAGACTATTTGTTCCGCACCGGCGGCAGCACCACGGTGCGCGGTTATGCCTACCAAAGTTTAGGTAAGCAAGTATCAGGGGCGATCGTCGGTGGCCGTGTCATGGCTGCGGCCAGTGCCGAATATGTGCATTGGCTCAATGCCAGTTGGGGCAGTGCGGTATTCGTGGATGCGGGTGACGCGGCCGCTACCTGGCGCGACTTCAGCGCCAGGCAAAGTTATGGTGCCGGCGCCCGATACAAAACGCCGGCCGGCCCGATTGCGCTGGATCTGGCGTATGCCAGACAAACCAAAAAAGTCCGGCTGGATTTTTCTATCGCGATCGCATTTTAGGGCGGATGATTTTACGATGACGTCGTCAGGAAATATTCCACCACAGCCCCCGGAAGTTAGCACTGCACCGGACGGCTCGGCAACTTCGGCAGCCCCGGCAAGCGCACAAGTGTTGGCACCGCCGGCAGCACGCCGGCGTCGCTTCGTTCTGCCATTTTTTTTGCTGTTCAGCGTCCTGACCGCAATGTTCCTAGCGCTGTGCGCATGGGTATTCTGGAGCCAGAGCGGCACCCGGCAATTATTCCGGCTGGCCGAATCCGCCAGCGCCGGAAGCCTGCATTTTTCCGGTATTAATGGGCGCCTGGCAGATCACCTGCAAATTGATGAACTGTCGTTGCGCAGCACAAAGCTCAGGCTCGCCGCCAGTGGTATCCGACTCGACTGGCAGCCACGTTCCCTACTGTCGGGGGTGGTGAATATTGACACGCTGGAGATGGTCTCATTACGTATCGCCAGCACATCCGACCGTCAGGCGGCATCATTGCCGCTCGATCTGCGCCTGCCGGTAGAACTGAATGTGAAGCGTGCGGCGCTGGGGCGCTTGCAACTTGCCAGCTTGCAGGCAGACGGCCGCGAACTGCCGACCGTGCAATTAAGCGCCATCAGCGCGCAGCTCCTGTCGAATCATGTGCAACATCAAATCAATGGCAATCTGGCCTCGCCCTGGGGCGCGCTGCAGCTACAGCTAAAAATGGCAAGCAGCCGGCCATATGCCCTGCAAGGGCAGTTCAGCTACCAGGGGCAAGTGAATAAATCCGTGCCGCATCTGGGACTGCAGGGTAGTTTGGCCGGTTCTCTGGACGCCTTGTCGATTCAGGCTAAGGCGATCGCTGATCCGCCCGCACCTGTGCCGAACACCAAAAGTGCACCAAACACCCCATTCGCAACTCCCTTGCAAGGTGGTTTGAATGCCGTAGTGAGCTTGTTTTCGCCGCAAATTTTACGCTCTTTGCAGGCCAATATTACCGGCTTCAACCCGGCAGATTTTAATCTTAACGCACCGCAGGCAGACATGCATCTTCAGGCCGATTTGCGTGCAGAACCGGGTCAGGCGGCAGCGCCGGCGAACACCTCCGTGCCAGCCGCCGCAGCCGGCACTGCTGGCACAGTGAAGTTGCAAGCGGCACCAGCATTTGCCCTGATCGGTACGCTCAAAATGGAAAATCATGCGCCGGCGCGCTATGATCAGCACGGTATCCCTGTGCTGGCCCTGAGCACGGCGCTGCGCTGGTCATCTGAGCTGCTGGTGTTGAAAGACACCCGGATACAGTTGCCCGGAACAGGCTTGATCCAGGGCGCGGCCAGCATACAGTTGCCTTCGGCAAGGTTAGGAACATCGGGAGCACCGGCGACGCCACAAATCGATTCGCAGTTTGATGTGAGCGGTGTCAATTTGGCGCTATTGGATAGCCGGGTGCAAGCCAGCCAGATCCGGGGCACGATCCGGGCCCAGAGCAAATCGGCACAATTACTGACCTTACAGATGCAGTTGACCGATCCGCGTGCCAGTTTGAGCGCCGACGCCAGTTATCAGGCCAGCACTGCAAATGAGCCGGCCTTGCTGGAACTGCGTCGTTTTGAATTGAGGTCGGCCGATTCGCGGCTGTCGGGCCAGGCCAAAATGGATTTCAGCGTCCAACAACATGTCAGTTTTAAAGGTGAGCTACATCATTTTGATCCGGCGCGCTGGGTTGCCGGGCCGTCCGGTAGTCTGGATGCAGAGTTGTCCGTGCAGGCGGAACTCCAGCCCAAGCTGTTGCTTGATGTGCAGTTGTCGCGTCTGCAAGGGCAATATGCCGGGCAGCCGGTGTCGGGACTACTGCTGGCCAAGTGGCAACAAGATGCCCTGTTGTCGGTGCAAAAAATGGATTTTCGCTGGGGGCAAAATAAGCTGAACGCCGAAGGGGTCTGGGGCCAGGATAAAGGCGAGTTGCTGCTCAAACTAGAGGCGCCCGATCTGCCGGCGTTTTCCGACTTGCTGCAGCAAAAACTGACCGGCAGCTTGCAAGCAGAAGTGCATTTGCGCGGCAGCATGGCCGCGCCTGCCGGCAAACTAACACTGGCGGCGCAGGGCGTGGGTGTGAAAAATCAGCTGCGTGTGGATAAGCTTAGTGCCGATATTGATCTCGCCAATGGCTTGCAAGGCGTGCTCAATGCCGAGTTGCTAGCCCAGGATGTCTGGAGTAACCTGGGGACTGGCACCCAAGAGTCGCCTCTGGTGAAAGCCGAAAAAAATATGAATGCTGCCAATGCTGGCGGTACCGCCAGCACCGCCAGCAAGAGCAGCATGCCGCTGTCGCGTCTGGCCGAGCAATTGAAGATCAGCATTAAAGGCCGGCGCGATGCGCATGTGATTGACCTCACTACCCGTATCAATCCCTCCAGCCAGTTGGTGATGAATGCCAGCGGCGGCCTGGCTATCAATGCCCAGGGCAAGACGCGCTGGAGCGGGCGGATTGAACGCCTTAACTTGCTGGGCAGCCAGCAGGCGCAATTGCTGGGGACTATGCAGCTAGAGGCCGACTCGCAACGCTTGCGCCTTGGTAGCGCGCAGCTGAGCGGTGCCCTCGGTAAATTAGCGATCGACCAGTTTGAGTGGACTCCGGGTCTGATCAGTACGCGTGGGAAAATCAGCGATGCAAAAGTGATGGACATCTTTAATCTGATTTCGCCGCAGTATGCGATTGATGGTGATTTGCTAATCGGTGCCGAGTGGGATGTGCAATTGAAGGACAATGTCCGCGGTGACATTCGTGTGCTCAGACAAAGTGGCGATATCCGCATCAATGATCCCGACGGTACCGGCACGCCGGTGGCGCTGGGCCTGAGCGACCTGCAAATGCGCGTGGCGCTCGGTGGTCTGGTCGCCGGTACAGACGCTGAGCGTATTTCGCTACAGCTGAGCGCAGCGGGCGCGCGTCTGGGCAACTGGCAGGTAAAGGCAGCATCCCAACTGAGAAAAGTCGCTAACCAATGGTCGCTTCCCGCCGATGCCCCGCTGACCGGCAGTGTTCTTGCCGATATCCCCGATCTGCAATGGGTAGGCCCGTGGCTTAATCCCGGTCTGGCCCTGAAAGGCAAACTGATGGTCGATGCCGGCTTGCGCGGCAGCATAGGTGCGCCGGGCTATCGCGCGCAGATCGACGGGCGCGAGCTGGAGGCCGCATTTGCTTCCGAGGGCTTGTTGTTGCCAAACGGAATTTTGAGTGCAGAAATCGATGAGGAACGCATCAAACTTAAGCGGCTGGTGTTTTCCAATACGGTGACGATGATGCCGCGTCACGCGCAGTTCCAGGGGATTAACTGGAAAGGGCAAAAAGGCGAATTTAGCGCGACCGGTGAGGTCGACTGGCGCCACCAGAGCGGCAACATCAAGGCACAGTGGACGCAATTTCCGCTGTTGCAGCGTAGTGACCGCTGGCTGGTGGTGACGGGGCAGGCGACGATCGACCAAAGCAATCAGATCTGGGCGCTCAATGGCAAAATGGTGGCGGATGGCGGCTACTTTAAATTGCCTAAGTTGCCGCCGCCTAGCCTGTCCTCAGATGTGGTGGTCATACGGCGTAACGGGAAAACCGGGCTGGCCGAGAATCCGGCCGACACCGGTAAAAAAGGTTTGAAGTCCAGAGTCGATGTCACCCTCGATATGGGGCCGCGCTTTGTGTTTGTCGGGCGTGGCATCGATACTGCGCTCAATGGCAGCATCCGCCTGCGCAGTATTGACGGCGCCCCCTTGCAGGCCAGCGGCTCGATTCGCACGGTGGACGGCGTGTATGAAGGCTACGGCCAGCAACTGGCGATAGAACGCGGGATCTTGAATTTTCAGGGTTCGCCCGGAAATCCGGACTTGAATATTCGCGCACTGCGACTAGGCTTACAGGTGGAAGCCGGTTTGGAGGTGGCGGGAAGCCTGTCGGCGCCGCAGGTCAGACTGGTGTCAGAACCGAATGTGCCGGACGCTGAAAAGATATCCTGGCTGGTGCTGGGGCGCGGCTCAGACCAGATCGCCGGTAACGACGCCTCATTGCTGATGTCTGCCGCCAGTGCCATTTTTGGTGGCGACGGTAGCCGTAATATTCCCAGGGATCTGGTGCAGGGTCTGGGATTTGATGAGTTTTCGATAGGCGCTGCCGATGCCGGCGGCGCCTCTAAATTGCCGGGCCAGACCGTAGCCGGCTCGACTACGAATGCCAATGCCATCGGCAGCACTGCGGCCAGTCAGGTGGTCAGCGTTGGCAAGCGTCTGGCACCCGGCTTGGTGTTGTCGGTGGAGCGCGGCCTGTCCGATGCCAGCGGGGCGATCAAGCTTAGCTGGCAATTGACGCGGCGGATCAGCATTATTGGCCGTGCCGGTAGCGAAGCCTCGCTGGATGCGTATTACACTTTTTCTTTTCATTGATGCACCGATAACATGCCATACACGCAAAACAGCTTATTTTTCCTTGGTAAAAACAGACCGGCTGTATTGCCGGATGCCGTGCGCCTTGCAACCACCGTCAGCCCGGAAGCGAGTACGGGTAGCTTAAATTCATATTTTGTATGGAACTTAGTGCGCTGTGCCCAATCCAATCGAATCAGATGATGAAAGAATTTTCTTCGAATAAGTTGTCGGTCCGCGCAACGCCGCAATGGCAGCCGGTTGCGCTGGCAGCATTGGTGCATGGCTTGTTGCTGGCGTTTTTATGGGTCGGCGTACAGTGGCAGAGTCAAGAAACCATAGCCGTTGAGGCCGAGGTGTGGGACATGACGACCCGCGAAGCCGCTCCTAAAGCCTTGCCGCCACCCGAGACCGCCCCGGAAGTTGAAAAAATCTCCCCGCCTGTGCCTGCCAAAGCAGTGATGCCGGAGCCGGAAGTCGTCAAAGACCTTATTGATCCGGAAATTGCCCTGGCGCAAGAAAAAAAGCGTAAACGCCAGCAGCAACAGCAGCAAGAGCAATTGCAAGAGCAAATCAAAGAAAAACAACAAGAGAAGCAAGCCGAACTTAAGCTCGAACGCGAGCGCGAACTTAAGCGCGAACTCAAGCTCGAACGCGAGGAGGCGCTTAGGAAAGAAAAACTTGCTGAACAGAAAAAGAAAGCCGAGAAACTGGCCGCGGATGACGCCGAAAAGAAACAACAACTTGATCTGGCTAAGCAGCTGGATTTGAGTAAGCAAAAAAATAAAGAACAACAGACGAAAGAGCAGGCCGCAAGAGATAAAACTTTTAGCGAGAATATGCGCAGGCTGGCCGCGCAGGCCGGTACGCAGACTGGGGCGCAGGCCAATGCCGGTAGCGGTGGCACTGGCGAGGCCGCTAAATCGACGGGCAATAATCGTGGTGACCCCAGTTACGCCGCCCGTATCGCAGCCAAAGTGCGCTCCAATACCGTGTATAACACCGGCGATAATGTCAGTGGTAACCCTACCGTTGAATATCGTATCGATTTATTGCCCGACGGTTCACTACGTGGTGCCATACGCAAGTTAAAGTCTTCCGGTGTCGCCGCTTTTGACGACGCTGTTGAAAAAGCGATAGAAAAATCCCTGCCATTTCCCCGCGACAAATCGGGTGAAGTGCCACCAACTATTGTGTATGTTCACCGCATGAAAGAATAAAAATTGATGAAAATATCTTCTCTACTCTCCGGCGCTAGCGGCGCTACCGGTTCGCTCTTGACGGCACTGGTGTTTTCCAGCGGTATCTTGCTGCTAGGCAGCGCCCACGCGCAGTTGCGGGTGGAAGTCTCGGGCGTCGGTTCCACTCAGTTGCCGATTGCCGTGGCTGCCTTTGCCGATGAAGGTATTGCACCACAGCAGGTGAGCGCGATTATCAGGGACGATCTGGCGCGCAGCGGGTATTTCAAACTGATAGAAGTGGGCGCGGTGATCTCTGAAACCAGCCCGGTTAATTTTGGTGACTGGAAGTCGCGCGGCGCCGAGGCGCTGGTGGTCGGCAGCGTACAAAAGCTGAGTGACGGACGGTTTGATGTGCGCTATAAGCTGCTCGATACCATCAAATCGAACACCTTGTCTGGGCTGGCGTTAGCGACCCCCCCGGCCAACACCCGGCTCACTGCGCACCGGATTGCCGACGATATTTATCAGAAACTGATCGGCGTGCGCGGCGCGTTTGCGACGCGGGTCGCGTATGTTACCAAGGCCGGCAACGAATATCGGCTGGAAATCGCTGATGCCGACGGTGAGGGCGTGCAGGTTGCCTTGCGCTCGAATGAACCTATTATTTCACCGGCCTGGTCACCGGACGGCACCAAGGTTGCGTATGTCTCGTTTGAGGCTAAAAAACCGGTAGTGTATGTGCAAAATTTAATCACCCGTGAACGTACCGTGATTGCCAATTACAAAGGCAGCAATTCGGCCCCGGCCTGGTCGCCGGACGGCGCGAAACTGGCAGTTGCCTTGTCGCGTGACGGTCTGACGCAAATTTATACCGTGAACGCGAATGGCAGCGGCTTGCAACGCCTGAGCAGCACCAGCGGTATTGATACTGAGCCGCAGTTTTCCGCCGACGGGCAGTATATTTACTTTTTAAGTGACCGCAGTGGCGGTCCTCAGATTTACCGTATGGCAATAAATGGCGGAGAAGCGAAGCGCATTACCTTCGGCGGGAGTTATAATATAACGCCGCGCATTTCACCCGATGGTAAAACGCTGGCGTATATCTCGCGTCGCGAAGGCAAGTTCCAGTTATATTCACTTGATCTTGCTAGTGGGCAAGAACAACG
>JBBQNW010000024.1:0-20939 GCA_038330335.1 Burkholderiales bacterium
GAATACGTTGAGCAACATCGCGCAGTTCTGCCTGCGAATCAGCTGCCAGATTCAAACAGCAGTTCGGTAGCCGATTCAGGTGTCGGTGCAGGAGGCGAGCATGAGTGACGGTGAAGTCTGGTTAGTGATCGCTTTGTTAGCGCTCGCTACCTTTATTGCGCGCAGTTCGTTCTGGCTGGTCGGGCATCATATTCATCTGCCCAAACGCGCTCAGGAAGCCTTGCGGTACGCCCCGGCCTGCGCGCTGGCGGCGATCATCGCACCGGATCTTTTGCTCAGTGGTGGGCAAATTGTCATCAGTCTCGATAATCCAAGGCTGGTCGCCGGTGTTGCCGCCACCATGTTTTTTCTGATGAAGCGCGATATGTTACTCACCATCATCTTTGGCATGGCGGTCTACACCTATATTCGTCTTGCCGTGTAATTTTTTTGCACGAATTATTGGCCGTGTGTGTAAAAACGGTAGGGTGTGCTCTGGGTGTTTGGTAAAATACCGGTCTTGTCGCTCCGACCCTAACCTTCATTCTCCTCACATCCATGCCATTTAATCGACTCAGTGATCTTATCGCCGCGCATCAACTTCAAGGTAAACGTGTATTTATTCGTGCCGATCTGAACGTTCCTCAGGACGATAACGGTAATATCACCGAAGATACGCGGATTCGCGCTTCGGTGCCGGCGATTCAGCAAGCCTTGCAAGCCGGCGCCGCCGTGATGGTGACGTCGCATCTGGGGCGCCCGACCGAGGGTGAGTTCAAGCCGCAAGATACACTGGCACCCGTGGCGCAGCGCCTGTCTGAATTGTTAGGCATGCCGGTAGCGCTGAAGCAAAACTGGCTGGATGGGGTCGATGTTGCACCAGGGCAGGTGGTTTTGTTAGAAAATTGCCGTGTCAATAAAGGTGAGAAGAAAAACGACGACGCTCTGGCGCAAAAAATGGCAGCCTTGTGCGATGTCTACGTCAACGACGCCTTCGGTACTTCTCATCGTGCCGAAGCAACCACGCATGGTATCGCTAAATATGCTGCGGTTGCCTGCGCCGGCCCGCTGTTGTCTGCCGAGTTAGATGCCCTGGGCAAGGCGCTGGGTCATCCGGCGCGTCCTTTGGTGGCAATTGTGGCGGGTTCTAAAGTCTCCAGTAAGCTCACTATTCTCAAATCTCTAGCCGATAAAGTCGATAATCTGATTGTCGGCGGCGGCATTGCCAATACCTTTATGCTGGCGGCCGGTTTGAAAATCGGTAAATCGCTGGCGGAGGCGGATCTGGTTGCCGAAGCCAGAGATATCATCGCGCTGATGGCCAAACGCGGTGCCTCGGTGCCGATTCCTACTGATGTTGTTTGCGCAAAAGAATTTTCTCCTAACGCAGTGGCGACTGTTAAATTGGTCAGTGAAGTCGAAGACGACGATATGATTCTTGATATCGGCCCGAGCACCGCTGCCGTCTTTGCAGCACAAATTAAACAGGCTGGCACGATCGTCTGGAACGGTCCGGTCGGGGTGTTTGAGTTTGATCAGTTCGGCAACGGTACCAAAGTATTGGCACACGCGATTGCGCAATCCAAAGGCTTCTCTATCGCCGGTGGTGGCGATACACTGGCGGCCATTGCTAAATACCAGATCACCGACCAAATCGGCTATATTTCTACCGGCGGCGGTGCTTTTCTGGAATTTTTAGAAGGCAAAACCTTGCCGGCAGTCGAGATTTTATTGCAACGCGCTACGAAATAAAAAATAGTCAGATCCACCATTATCATCAGGAGAGCAGATGTCACGCGGAACAAAAATCGTAGCAACCATAGGCCCGGCATCCAACGATCTGGATACGCTGAAACGCATGCTGCAAGCCGGCGTGAATGTGGTACGTTTGAATTTTTCGCATGGCAAGGCACAGGACCATATCGATCGTGCCACTCTGGTACGTCAGGCAGCAGCCGAATGCGGTCGCGAGATCGCCATCATGGCCGATTTGCAAGGGCCTAAAATTCGTATCGGTAAGTTTGAAAACAACCGTATCGAGGTCGCTAACGGCGATAAATTCATCCTCGATGCAGATTGTCTTCTGGGTAACCAGGAACGTGTCGGCCTCGATTACAAAGCCTTGCCGCGTGACGTAAAACCGCAAGATGTGTTGTTGCTCAATGACGGACTGATCGTCATGGTGGTGGAAAAAATCATTGGTAATGAAATTCACACTATCGTTAAAATTGGTGGCGAACTGTCCAATAATAAGGGCATCAACCGTCAGGGCGGTGGCCTGACAGCCCCGGCCCTGACCGCCAAGGACATGGAAGATATCAAAACAGCGATGTCGTTTCAGGCCGATTATATTGCCGTGTCTTTCCCTAAGAATGCGACCGATATGGAAATGGCGCGTCAGTTGTCAAATATCGCCGGCGAGCCGTATAACCACAAACCGATGATGATCGCCAAGATCGAACGGGCCGAAGCGATACCCTTGCTGCAAGAAATTTTAAATGCCTCCGATGGCATTATGGTGGCGCGTGGCGATCTGGCGGTAGAAGTCGGCAATGCGGCTGTTCCTGCCTTGCAAAAGCGCATGATCAAGATGGCGCGCGCTTCCAATAAGCTCGCCATCACAGCGACCCAGATGATGGAATCGATGATCGTCAATGCGGTACCGACCCATGCCGAAGTCTCCGACGTCGCCAATGCGGTGCTCGATGGCACTGATGCGGTTATGACCTCGGCTGAAACTGCCTCCGGCAAGTATCCGATAGAAACCGTAGAGGCGATGGCGGCGATTTGCGTCGAAGCTGAAAAGTTTCAGGAGTGCAAACTTGACGCCGATTTTTTGAATTTGACTTTTACCCGGATTGATCAGTCTATCGCTTACGGTGCGCTGTTTACTGCCTACCATTTACGCGTCAAAGCGATTGTGGCGCTGACGGAATCGGGTTCTACCGCGCTGTGGATGAGTCGCCACAATATTGATATTCCGCTGTTTGCATTGACACCTAGTGTCGTAACGCAACGCAAAGCGGCTTTATATCGTAATGTGCAAACCTTTAAAATGCCGCATTCTACCGATCGCGATGCCGTACTCAAATCGGTTGAACAGCTGTTGCTGGACAAAGGTGTCGTTAGTCAGGGCGACATGATCGTCGTGACCTGGGGTGAGCCTATGGGCCAGGTCGGCGGCACCAATGCGCTAAAAATCGTCAAGATCGGCGACAACTAAATTTTTTTATCTGGAGTAAATTATGTCCCTCGTATCGATGCGCCAATTGCTGGACCACGCAGCTGAAAACGGCTATGGCTTGCCAGCCTTCAATGTCAATAATCTGGAGCAAGTGACCGCAATTATGGAAGCGGCGCATGAAGTCGGTTCGCCGGTCATTATGCAAGCCTCGGCCGGTGCCCGTAAATATGCCGGTGAAGCATTTTTGCGTCATTTGATTGAAGCCGCGGTAGAAGCCTACCCGCACATCCCGGTTGTGATGCATCAGGATCATGGCCAGTCACCGGCGGTCTGCATGGCAGCGATTAAGTCTGGCTTTACTTCGGTGATGATGGACGGCTCACTGATGGAAGACGGTAAGAACGTCGCCAGCTACGACTACAACGTCGCCGTGTCGCGCGAAGTGGTGAAGTTTTCTCATTCCATCGGTGTGACCGTCGAAGCGGAGCTCGGTGTGCTCGGTTCACTCGAAACCATGATGGGCGACAAAGAAGACGGTCACGGTGCAGATGGTAAAATGACGCGTGAGCAATTGCTGACCGACGTCGCCCAAGCTGCCGATTTCGTGAAACTGACCCAATGTGATGCACTGGCGATTGCCATCGGTACCTCACACGGTGCTTACAAATTTTCACGTAAGCCTACCGGCGACATTTTAGCGATAGACCGGATTAAAGAAATTCATGCTCGTATCCCGAATACCCATTTGGTGATGCACGGTTCTTCTTCGGTGCCACAAGAATTGCTGGAAGAAATTCGCCAGTTTGGTGGTGATATGAAAGAAACTTACGGTGTGCCGGTGGAAGAAATCATCATCGGTATTCAAAATGGCGTACGCAAGATCAATATCGATACGGATATTCGCCTGGCGATGACTGGCGCGATCCGTCGTTTCATGTTTGAAAATCCAAGCAAATTTGATCCACGTGATTACCTCAAACCAGCCCGTGAAGCCGCTAAAATGGTCTGCAAGGCACGTTTTCTGGCATTTGGCTGTGAAGGCCAGGCGGCAAAAATCAAGCCAATTACACTAGAGAAAATGGCTGAACAATACAAAAACGGCAGCCTGTCTCAAGTCGTTAACTGAGACCGGATTGAATAATCCAGTTGTTCATTAAGCTCATCGCTAAATGAGCAATGACGTTATCAACTAAGCAGCTAAGAAAAACGGGGCGCAGTCTGCGCCCTGAGTCTTTATAAAAAGCACATATCATGACTACGCAAATTAACTCCACTTTACATTCCTTGCCTTTGCTGGGTCGCGGCAAGGTACGTGACAATTACGCTGTCGGCGCGGATAAACTTCTGATCGTCACCAGTGACCGCTTGTCGGCTTTCGACGTGATCATGAACGAAGCGATTCCTGATAAAGGTCGCGTCCTGAACCAGATGGCTAATTTCTGGTTTGAAAAACTCGGTCATATTGTGCCGAATCACCTGACCGGTATTGCGCCGGAATCCGTTGTGGCAGCCGATGAAGTGGAACAAGTGCGTGGTCGTTCGGTCGTCGCCAAGCGCCTCGAACCGATTATGGTCGAAGCCGTGGTGCGTGGCTATATCATCGGCTCAGGCTGGAAAGACTATCAGGATAGCGGTGCCATTTGCGGCATTACCCTGCCAGCCGGGTTGCCACAAGCTGCCAAACTGGCTGAGCCGATTTTTACCCCGGCCGCCAAAGCAGAAATGGGTTCGCATGATGAGAATATCAGCTTTGCTGACATGGAAAGCCGCATCGGCACGGAACTGGCCAATACGATACGTACGATCAGTATTCGCCTGTACACAGAAGCGGCCGAATATGCGGCTACCCGTGGCATTATCATTGCCGATACCAAGTTTGAATTTGGCCTTGATGAAAAAGGCGTATTGCATCTGATGGATGAAGTACTGACCGCCGATTCGTCACGTTTCTGGCCTGCCGATTCGTACGCGACCGGCATCTCGCCACCGTCTTTCGACAAGCAATTTGTCCGCGATTACCTTGAAACCATCACAAGCTGGAACAAGACTGCACCAGCGCCGACTTTACCTGATGAGGTAGTACAAAAAACGGCGGCAAAATACCGTGAGGCGCTGGAGCGTCTGACCGGCGAAAAACTCAAGGACTAAAGCGTAAAAGGACTAAAGATGACGCAAGAAATCAACAACGCAGCCACCACTCCGGTCATCGGTGTGGTGATGGGCTCTTCTTCCGATTGGGATGTGATGCAACATGCCGTTGCCATTCTGAAAGAATTTGGTATCCCGCATGAAGCACAAGTGGTATCCGCCCACCGCATGCCGGACGAGATGTTTCGGTATGCCGAGAGTGCCAGAGAGCGTGGTTTGCGCGGCATTATTGCCGGCGCTGGCGGCGCCGCGCATTTGCCGGGTATGATTGCGGCAAAAACCATCGTGCCAGTATTTGGTGTGCCGGTGCCATCGAAGTATTTGCGCGGTGAGGACTCGTTGTTATCCATCGTGCAGATGCCGAAAGGGATACCAGTCGCCACTTTTGCCATCGGTGAAGCGGGCGCAGCCAATGCAGCGTTGGCAACGATTGCCATGATGGCCACGACCGATGCGGTATTGGCCAGCAGGCTGATCGATTACCGCGAAAAACAAACCCAGGCAGCGCGCGACATGCACCTGCCTTTGTAGTTGTGCTTGACTCGTCAGGCTGTCGGTTGACATGACAGCACGCAATCCTTGCCCCGCCTATGTGTCTTCTTAGGCGGGGCAATCTTTCTTTTTAGTACACTCATTTTTTTAGTAGTCTGATTGATCATTCATGGAAAATAATAAATCCTCCCACCCTCGTGCTGCGCAATTGCCGAATTCCTCTTCCAGCTGGTTAGGCATGCTCGGTGGCGGACAGCTTGGTCGTATGTTTGTGCATGAAGCCCAGGCCATGGGGTATAAAGTGGCGGTACTGGAGCCGGAAGCTGATTGTCCTGCCGGCCATGCTGCCGACCTGCATATTTGTGCTGCTTATGATGATGCGCGGGGGCTTTCCGAACTCGCCGCTGTATGTGAATCGGTCACTACAGAATTTGAAAATGTCCCTGCCGCCAGTTTGGCGTGGCTGGCGCAAACACGCTTTGTGGCGCCCAGTGCGGCCTGTGTCTCTATCGCCCAGAACCGCGTCGAAGAAAAACAATTTTTTACCCGTTGTGCAGCAGAAACGGGTATCTTTCCGGCACCTCACGCGGTGCTGGCCAATGCCGCTGATATCGATACGCTCAGCGCAGAATTATTGCCCGGTATCTTAAAAACGGCGCGCATGGGGTATGACGGCAAAGGGCAGGTCAGGGTCAAGTCGATAGACGAGTTGCGTGCGGCGTATGCCGGCATGAATGGCGTCTTGTGTGTGTTGGAAAAAATGCTGCCGCTGGCTTATGAAATTTCAGTCTTGGTGGCGCGCGGTGCCGATGCTGCGGCAGTGGTGTATCCGATCGCTGAAAACGTGCATCGCGATGGCGTATTGTTCACCACCACGGTGCCGAGCACTCATGTCTCCTCTACCGCTGCGGCGCAGGCGCAGCAGGCGGCGTTAAAACTGATCGCTGATATCGACTATGTCGGCGTGCTTTGCATAGAATTTTTTGTCTTGCAGGATGGCAGCCTCATTGTGAATGAAATGGCACCGCGTCCGCACAATAGCGGCCACTATACAATCGATGCCTGCCTGAGTAGCCAGTTTGCCCAGCAGGTGAGGGCGATGGCCGGCTTGCCTCTGGGTGACGTGCGCCAGCATTCTCCTTGTGTGATGCTTAATCTACTCGGTGATGTCTGGTTTGAGGGCGAGGTGATGCGCCAGCCGGCGTGGGATAAAGTGCTGGCATTGCCTAGCGCCCATCTGCATTTGTATGGCAAAGCCGAAGCCAGGCGTGGCCGCAAGATGGGGCATATCACCTTTGTTGCTGCCACCATGGCGCAAGCGCAGGCAGAGTTGGGTAGCGCTTGTGAGATTCTTGGCATTCTTGCCTAGGCATGATGACTAATTTTTCCGCACCAGATCAGCTAGCGCAAGCGGCACAGGCGCTGGCCGCCGGGCAGCTAGTCGCTTTTCCGACTGAAACCGTGTACGGCCTGGGCGCCGATGCAGAAAATCCGCAGGCGGTAGCGCGTATTTACGCAGCGAAAGGTCGCCCGCCGAATCATCCTGTGATTGTGCATCTGGCACCCGAAGCCGATATCACTTATTGGGCTAAGGACATACCGCCACAGGCGGCGCAGCTGATCAAAGCATTCTGGCCCGGGCCATTAACCTTGATCCTCAAGCGTGCCGCGCATATTCCCGATGCCGTGTCGGGTGGGCAGGATTCGATTGGCCTGCGTTGCCCGTCGCATCCGGTGGCGCAGGCTTTGTTACGTGCCTTTAAAGCAGGAAAAGGTGGCGTGGCAGCACCTTCGGCGAATAAATTTGGCCATGTCAGCCCGACGACTACGCAGCATGTGCGCGATGAGTTTGTACAGGAAACGGCGGCCGGCGGCTTAATTTCTGCGGTGCTGGACGGTGGCCAAAGCGAGGTCGGTATCGAGTCAACCATACTCGATTTAACCCGTCTGGCGACGCACGGGCCAGTCTTATTGCGCCCCGGTCATATTTCCGCTAGACAGATCGCCGATGTGCTCGGTGTAATGCCAGCAGCTGCTGACGTCGCCGCACCACGGGCTTCAGGTACGCTCGATGCGCATTACGCGCCGGACACACCGGTGACACTGATCGCCAGCGCTGAATTAGCCCGATGCGTACAGCAACTACTGGCCGCAAATAAGAAAATAGCCTTAATGACTTATCAGCAGCACACGCTGCCGCAAGCGGCCCAGCTGTTGGCATGGCGGCAATTAGCGGAGGAGCCGGTCGCCTATGCGCATGATTTGTATGCAGCCTTACGCAGCCTCGATCTGGCGCATGCCGAGGTGATTCTGGTAGAAGAGCTGCCGGAAGATAAAGCCTGGCAAGGAGTGAATGACAGACTGCGCCGTGCGGCGTTTGATTCGCGCGACGTGCTCAATCAATTGCTAAACAATCCCGTTAGCAAAAACTGATTCACAGAATGCTGGAAAGCGACGCTTTGCAGCATTGATTTTTAGCATCGTTTTGCAGCATTGATGTGCAGTTTTGATGTGCAGCTTTATTTGTAGATTAGTTTCATCAGCAGAATAAAACTCGCTAGTGCCAAGGTAATGATATTGGCAATGATGATGGGCAAGGCGTTGAGTAAGACACCGTAGGCCAGCCATGACGCTACCCCGCTCACCATAATGATATACATCCCCAGCGACACCCCATCGGCGCGTTTATGCTTCCAGGTCATCCATGCTTGCGGGATAAAAGAGGCGGTGGTCAGGCAGGCCGCAACATAGCCAACAAGGTCGGTGATAGGAAATGTCATAGTGAAAATGAATAGAATTGGTCGCGCCTGAAGCACGTATCACGGATTATTTGCCGGGAGGGAGTAAAAACTGGCCCGAGTGAAACACCAGCGGAGCCTGTGCAGTATATTCGCAACGTTCGACTTCGCCCACAAAAATCACATGATCACCTTCCGGGTAGCGGCTGCGGTTATGACATTCAAACCAGGCAGAAACCCCGTTCAGTATCGGGTGGCCGGTATGCGACAAGCTGTATTCGACGCCTTCGAAGCGGTCTTTCTTGCGGCTGGCAAATTGTTCTGCCAAAGCGGCTTGCTCAGCCGATAAAATATTGACGACGTAATGTGAATTGCCGCTAAATGCCGGCATGCTGCTCGCCGCGTTTGCCAGGCTCCATAGTATCAGTGGCGGGTCCAGCGAGACCGAGTTGAAAGAGCTGGCGGTTAAGCCTAAAAAAGTGCCGTCGGCCAGACGTGTGGTAATCACGGTCACGCCGGTGGCAAACTGTGACAGGGCAGTACGGAAATGGCGGGTATCAAAATCGCGCTTTTCAGCGCGTGGCGAACGAGTATGCATCAGGAATCCAGATTCAATTTTCGCCATTATCCCAGATTTTTCAGTAGTGCATGATGCACGGCAATCCCTGGCAAGTTTCACTTGTTGGCTGGCGCTGCGGCGATCTACGTCAATGTGATACAAAGGCCGGCTTGTGTTAAACTTGCGCCCTCGTTTAGTGCAAAAACATATACGTAAGTAATTGATTTTTAAGATTATTTAAACAGGATGCGGATCATGCTAATTAAAGGAACCCGGCGTTATTTATTGCTTATGCTGTTGCTCAGCTGTTTTGTCACGAGTGCGATGGCACAGGAGCGCGTGTTTCCGCTACAGGCCAGGCGCGGCAAGCTCAGTGTGACGGCGCTGGCCGATATTCTGATTGATGGCAAACTCAAGCTGACGACCCCGGCGACCCGTATTTATAATGAGGACGGATTGATCGTCGTGTCGTCCAGCCTTGATAACGTCAATGCACCGGTCAACTACACCGTCAATGAGTTCGGTGAGGTAGAGCGCATCTGGATATTAACCGCGCAAGAAGCCAGCAAGCCGGTAGCAAAAAAATAAATCAGCTGATTCAATTACTAATTCAATCGCTAATTCAATCCCTAATTCAATCATCAATATCTAAGTTTAGAAAAAGTAGCAGAGAATTTCATGCAAAAAAAAGTATTCATTAAAACCTTCGGTTGCCAGATGAACGAGTACGACTCGGACAAAATGCGCGATGTGCTGCAAGCGGCAGAGGGTATGATCAAAACCGATAAAGCCGAAGACGCCGATGTGATTCTGCTCAATACCTGTAGCGTGCGTGAGAAAGCATCAGAAAAAGTGTTTTCTGATCTGGGGCGTTTGCGTGAGCTTAAGCTCAATAAGCCCGGTCTGCTGATCGGCGTTGGTGGTTGTGTCGCCTCGCAAGAGGGTGCTGCCATCATCAAGCGCGCGCCGTATGTCGATGTGGTGTTTGGCCCGCAGACTCTGCACCGCCTGCCACAGCTGATTAATGCGCGTATCAGTACCGGTCAGTCGCAAGTGGATATCAGTTTCCCGGAAATTGAAAAATTTGATCACCTGCCGCCGGCGAAAGTCGATGGCGCCACCGCTTTCGTCTCTATCATGGAAGGCTGCAGCAAGTATTGCAGTTATTGCGTGGTGCCGTATACCCGCGGTGAAGAAGTGTCGCGGCCGTTTAACGACGTGCTGGCAGAAGTCGCCGGCCTGGCCGCGCAGGGCGTCAAAGAAATCACTTTGCTAGGACAAAACGTCAACGCCTACCGTGGTGTGATGGACGACGGCGAAGTCGCCGATTTTGCCCTGTTGCTGGAATACATCGCCGAGTTTCCGACGGTGGAGCGCATCCGTTTTGTGACCAGTCATCCGAAAGAATTTACCCAGCGCCTCATTGACGCCTACGGCAAAATCCCTAAGCTGGCCAATCATGTATTTTTGCCGGCGCAGCATGGTTCTGACCGGATTTTATCTGCCATGAAGCGCGGGTATACCTCGCTCGAATACAAATCCGTAGTGCGTCGTTTGCGTGCAGTGCGGCCAGATATTGCCATCTCGTCCGATTTTATCGTCGGCTTCCCCGGTGAGACTGATGACGATTTTGATGCGCTGATGAAACTGATCGCCGACATCGAATTTGATAACAGCTTCAGCTTTATTTTCAGCCCGCGCCCAGGCACGCCAGCGGCGAATCTGGCGGATGAAAATCCGGCCGAACTCAAGCTAAAACGTCTGCAGCATCTGCAAGCCGTGATCGACACCAATACCAAAAAATACAGCAGCGCCATGATCGGTAGCGTGCAACGCATACTGGTGGAAGGGCCGTCGGTCAAAGACGCGAATGAGTTACAAGGTCGTAGCGAAAATAATCGTGTGGTGAATTTCGCCGGGCCGAAACAGCTGATCGGCACGCTGGTGAATACACGCATTACCGAGTCATACAATTACACCCTGCGTGGCGAGTTGCTAGCGCAATGAGGTCTGCCGCCATTGCGCCTGACCGGAATGGCGGTAAGATAAGTCTGGCAATGGCAAGTTTGTGAACGACAAACCGCAGTATTCATGCGGCTTTCCAAGGTCACATGCCCCAGAACCCGCATCAACACTGCGTGATTAATGTTAAGAGGTTACTCCCATCTTGAAAACCAATATTCCCGTCCCGGTACTGTACTTTAGTCCGCAACCGATGGATAACCTGCGGCTGGCACACTTATGTGGTCCACTGGACGAAAACCTGCGCCAGATTTCGGCGGCATTGGATGTGAGTATTTTCCGGCGTGGCGATAAATTTGTCGTCAGCGGCACCAATGCCGATAGCGGACTGGAGATGCTGGAGCATTTTTATGCCATCGCCAGGAAAATCATCACAATAGACGAAGTGCAACTGGCATTAGTCGAGCAACGTGCCGCCGCCGGCCTGAAAAAGGCCGCAGAGACGGCAGCCAAACCCGGGCATGGCAAGAAACTGAAAAGTGCGCTACCAGCGAGTAGCCGCACGACGGCCGCTGAGTCTGTCGCGCCCGCTGCTTTAGCAGAAGTCGTTGCCCGGCTGGATTCTGAAGCGGTGCTGGAAAGCCCGGTGCTGAAAACCCGCCGCAGTGATTTGCGCGGGCGTACCCCGCATCAGAATGTGTATCTTAACGCCATCCTCGAACATGACATTACCTTCGGCATCGGCCCTGCCGGTACCGGCAAAACCTATCTGGCAGTGGCTTGCGCGGTCGATGCGCTGGAACGTGATAGCGTCAAGCGCATTGTGCTGACCCGTCCGGCAGTAGAGGCGGGCGAACGTTTGGGCTTTTTACCCGGCGATCTGGCGCAAAAAGTCGATCCGTATTTGCGCCCTTTATACGATGCTTTATATGATTTACTGGGCTATGACCGGACTCAGAAAATGTTCGAAAAACAGATCATAGAAATCGCCCCGCTGGCCTATATGCGCGGGCGCACCCTGAACCACGCTTTTATCATTCTGGACGAGGCGCAAAACACCACGCCAGAACAAATGAAAATGTTCCTGACCCGTATTGGCTTTGGCAGCAAGGCCGTGATCACCGGTGACGTCACCCAGATCGATCTGCAACGGCATCAAAAAAGCGGCCTGATCGACGCCTGCCAGGTATTGAAAGACGTACGCGGCATTTCCTTCACCCAGTTTTCCAGTGTCGATGTGGTGCGTCACCCCCTGGTCGGGCGTATCGTCGATGCCTATGACGATGCCAACGAACTTCATAGCCAGCAGAGCGCCGACATCAGCAATCTGAAACACGCCACATCCTTAGCCAGTTCCTCACACAGCACTCATCATGGCCGTAAAAAATAAACTTACCCTCTCTGTGCAATATCCTGATCCACGCCTGCAGGCCTTACTTACGCGGCCCTTGCTACGTAAAACTGTTCAGGCTGCCATCTTCTTTCCGGCAGAGCTGACCTTACGTTTTGTCAATGCCGAAGAAGGGCGCATCCTGAATCGTGATTACCGCGGTAAAGACTACGCCACCAACGTACTGACCTTTGCCTACACGGAAGATACCGACGCCGACGTCACGCAAGCTGACATTATCCTGTGCACCGACGTGCTGGAAAAAGAAGCTGCGGAGCAAAACAAGACGGTGATAGAGCACACGCAGCATCTGGTGGTGCATGGCGTGCTGCACGCGCAAGGCTATGATCACGAAACTGATGAAGAGGCCGAAGAAATGGAAGCTGTAGAGATCGAGATCCTGGCCGCTCTGGGTTTGGACAACCCTTACCTGTAAGTGATTTTATTGCGTTCAGATGGTGGCGCCTGATTGAAGAGCGTGGGGCTTACTTAGAGCGGGGGCAACCCGCACCGTATCTGATCTTCACGCAGCAAGCGTTCAGATAGTCGAGTGTCAATACTAAATGTTGCTAAAAGTGGGTGCAAATACGTTAAAGCCTGCGAAGACGGGATAAGCTGGCAAACCTATATCAATGCCACCAGGAGAGAAGCATGAGCGACATCAGGGCTTTGGAGCAATTACTCAATACCTATGCCGACAGTCATCGGCATCCGCTGAACGAATGGATACATGTTGTCTGCGTCCCGCTCATTATGTGGAGCGTGCTAGGGTTGATCTGGGCCTTGCATCCAATTCTGGCGCTGGTGGCTACCTTGTTGTCATTAGGGTATTATTTCTCCTTGTCGGTCCCGTTTGCGCTCGGGATGAGCCTGATGGCTGGCGCGATGTTGGGTATGCTTTATCTGTTACCTGCTGCGATGGTGTTGCCATCGGCGCTGGGCCTGTTTGTGATGGCCTGGATAGGGCAGTTTATCGGCCACAAAATTGAAGGAAAGAAACCTTCGTTTTTTGACGATTTGCGGTTTTTGTTGATCGGCCCTTTGTTTGTGCTGGGCTTTTTATACCGGCGTTTACATATCGCGTATTGAAACTACGATGTGAGAAGTGCAATGTGTACTGTACTGAACTGAACAAAGTCGTCAACCATCTGTCTACATTAACGTTAAGACCAGATCTGCCATTGAAACAGTAGTTTGGACTGATGGACGCACTTGGCCAGACTAATTTGATTGAATCCACTACTTTTGGAGATTACCTTGAAAAAAATTCTTATTGTTGTTGCGGTGCTTGGTTTAAGCGCCTGTGCAGTCCAGCCGACATCTAGTAATGTTTATCGCGCCAACCAAACTCAGAACGAACAAAGCGTTCGTATGGGCGTGGTTGATTCTGTACGCGAAGTGCTGATCGATAAAGGCCAGAGCGGTGTCGGTACCATGGCCGGCGCGGCCTTAGGCGGTATTGCTGCGGGCTCTGGCATTGGCCAGGGGAATGGTGCCTTGGCTGCCGGTATCGTCGGTGCTGTGGTGGGCGGTATGGCCGGCCAGGCAGTCGAGTCACGTATGAACAACCGCAAAGGTCTGGAAATCACTGTCCGGCTGGAAAACGGCGAAATGAAAGCGATCACGCAAGATGCCGATGAAGCATTTCGTCCTGGTGATCGGGTGCGCTTGTTGTCACGTGGCGGCGTCACTCGGGTAACCCACTAAGTTAATTATTGGTAACGCAGTATTTTTCGCGATACACAAACACTGCAAAAAACCTCGCCCTTAGCGAGGTTTTTTTGTTTGCGGCAGGATGACTGCAATACGGTTTTTTTATTGTTACTTTGAAAGCATGAAATGAGACGAAATGGATATTGACCCGATTGAAACGCTAGAAAATCTCGAGGCGTCCAGACCAGTTGACCGGGCGGCTTTCCAATTAAATATGCTGGTCGCCATTACCGTGGCTATTCTGGCGACTTTTATGGGGATCTGCAAAGTCAAGGATGACAATATCGTACAAGCGATGCAGCAGGCGCAGGCGAATAAGCTCGATCACTGGGCGTTTTACCAGGCCCGTAACATCCGCGAGGAAATTGCTAAGTCGACGCTGGTGCAATTGCGCCTGTCCTCCATTGCACGTACGGTGGAAGAAAAAAGTGCCTATCAGCTGGCGATTGCTGAATACGAAAAAATCGTCACAGAGCAAGTGCAAAAGAAAAATGAATTGAAAGCACAAGCGCAGCAAGATCAGAAGGAGTATGACGCCGCCAACTTCAAAGACGATCAGTTTGATTTGTCGGATGCCTTGATTGCGATTGCTATTTCTTTACTGGCAGTCACGGCCTTGACGCATCAGCGATGGCTGTACTGGCTGACACTGGTGCCGACCGGCTGTGGCATTTACATGGGCTTATCAGGCTTAATGGGCTGGAGCGTGCATCCGGATGGCTTGATACGCTTACTGTCTTAAATGTTGGGGGATTAGCCGTTTCATTAGCTCAATAAAAAGCCACCTCAAAAAAACGAGGTGGCTTTTATGTTGGCAACTACGCTGCTTAATTCAATCAGACTTTAACGTTGAGTAACAAGGCATTGAGCCGTTTGACAAAGCTGGCCGGGTCGACCAGAGAACCGCCTTCTGCCAGCATGGCCTGGTCAAACAAAATATGTGACCAGTCGGCAAAATGGGCTTCTTCGTATTTCAGCTTTTGCACCAGCGGATGATCCGGGTTGATTTCCAAAATAGGCTTCGACTCTGGTGCTGACTGGCCTGCTGCCTTGAGCATGCGCATCAGGTTGCCAGACAATTCATTCTCATCTGCCACCAGGCAGGCAGGGGAGTCGGTTAAACGGAAAGTCACACGGACGTCTTTGGCTTTGTCGGCCAGCGCCGTTTTCATCTTATCGACCAGATCCTTAAACTGGGTCTCGGTTTCTTCATGTTGTTTTTTCTCAGCTTCGTCTTCGAGCTTGCCCAGATCCAGATCGCCTTTGGCTACCGAGACCAGTTCTTTACCCTCAAATTCAGTCAGGAAGGACAGCATCCACTCATCTACACGATCGGTCAGCAGCAAGACTTCAACGCCTTTTTTGCGGAAAATTTCCAGATGCGGGCTGTTTTTGGCGGCAATGTAACTGTCGGCGGTCACATAGTAAATTTTGTCCTGACCGTCTTTGGCGCGGCTCAGATAGTCTGCCAGAGACACCGTTTGTGCATCGCTCTCATTGTGTGTGGAAGCAAAGCGCAGCAGTTTGGCGATGCGGTCTTTGTTGCCGGCATCTTCGCCTATACCTTCTTTTAAGACCTGGCCGAATTCGGTCCAGAAGCTGGCGTACTTGTCTTTTTTCGCCTGGGAATCATCTTCACCGTCAGCATTTGCCAGTTCTTCCAGCATGCCAAGTACGCGCTTGGTGGAACCTTCGCGTATCGCTTTGATATCGCGTGACTCTTGCAAGATTTCGCGTGATACGTTCAGTGGTAAATCGCTGGTGTCGATAATCCCTTTCACGAAGCGCAGGTATACCGGCATCAGTTGCTCGGCGTCGTCCATGATGAAGACGCGCTTGACGTACAGTTTGATGCCACCACGCTTGTTGCGATCCCACATATCAAATGGCGCGCGGCTAGGAATGTATAGCAGTTGCGTATATTCGCTGCGCCCTTCCACCCGGTTATGCGTGTGCGTCAGCGGTGCCGTGTAATCGTGCGAAATATGCTTGTAGAATTCTTCGTATTGCTCAGGCGTGATGTCGTTCTTGCTGCGCGCCCAAAGTGCACTGGCCTGATTGACAGTTTCCAGTTCGGCCTGCAACACCTGTTCTTTTTTCTCTTCGTCCCATTCTTCTTTTTGCATCATGATAGGCAAAGAGATATGGTCGGAATAGGTACGGACGATGGATTTTAATTTCCATGACGACAGGAAATCATCTTCCCCTTCACGCAAATGCAGGGTAATGCTGGTGCCGCGCTCGGCCTTGACGATGGCTTCTACGCTAAAGTCACCGGCGCCGGTAGATTCCCAGCGCACCGCTTCAGTTGCTGCCACGCCGGCACGGCGCGATTCCACCGTGATCTTGTCAGCAACGATAAAACCGGAGTAAAAACCGACACCAAACTGGCCTATCATCGCGGCATCTTTTTGCTGATCGCCCGATAAACGGCCGAAAAATTCTTTGGTGCCGGATTTTGCAATGGTTCCCAGATGGGCAATTGCTTCATCGCGCGTCATGCCTATGCCGTTGTCGGCAATCGTGATGGTGCGGGCGGCTTTGTCGAAACTGACCTTAATACTCAGGTCGGAATCGCCTTCCAGCAAACTGGCATCATTGATAGCTTCAAAGCGCAGCTTATCGGCAGCATCTGAGGCGTTTGAGATCAGTTCACGCAGGAAAATTTCTTTGTTTGAATACAAAGAGTGAATCATCAATTGCAATAATTGAGCAACTTCAGCTTGAAAGCCCAGGGTTTGTTTTTCTGACATGCTTACCTCAAAAATGAATGACAAGATATAAACGAAACGTACAAAAAGCGTACATTGGAATTAAGACATGCTTTGAGGTATGGGTGTTTGGTGGTTTTTCAAGATGCCAGGCAAAGGATGCGGCGACATAAATCGGCAGGCATTTACCGGGTGGCAGTATGGCTATCTCAATATTGAACAAAAAACCGGTGTCGCCGGTGACATCTGGGCTGTAACAAGCGCTGTTGCATCCGCTGCTCAGATGATTTTTCGCCCACAGTAGCTGAGTCCGGCAGGCTTCTGGATTCAAAGGGCAAACCCCGGTAAATCTCTCTTTTGATGCCGGAGCCTGTCATCATGAGGTAGTAAGTCTTTGAAAGAATAGAAGTTTTAAACAAGCTTTTCATATGCATTAAGTTGTTTCGCATCGCACCATGTTATAATTGTTGGTTACCCGAATCACCCCCCAAAGCAAAATTACAATCATGTCCACTACAAAACGCGCTATACGCAACATCGCCATTATCGCCCACGTTGATCACGGCAAAACCACGCTGGTTGATCAATTATTGCGTCAATCAGGTACTTTCCGTGACAATCAGCAAGTTGATGCTCGCGTGATGGATTCCAACGATATCGAAAAAGAACGTGGTATCACGATTCTTTCAAAAAATTGTGCTGTTGAATACAAAGGCACACATATCAACATCGTTGATACTCCTGGCCATGCCGACTTCGGCGGCGAAGTTGAGCGCGTCTTGTCGATGGTTGACAGCGTTTTGTTGTTGGTCGATGCACAAGAAGGCCCGATGCCGCAAACGCGTTTTGTAACGCGTAAAGCACTGGCTCTGGGTCTGAAGCCTATCGTTGTTGTGAACAAAGTCGATCGTGAAAATGCCGATCCTCAAAAAGCTGTCAACGCGACTTTTGAACTGTTTGACAAACTCGGTGCAACCGACGAGCAACTCGATTTCCCTATCATCTATGCCTCAGGTTTCAAAGGCTACGCAGGTTTGGTAGATACTGTGCGCGAAGGCAATATGGAGCCCTTGTTCGACGCCATTCTGAAGCACGTTCCTGCGCGTGAAGATGATCCTGATGGTCCTTTGCAATTGCAAATTACTTCTTTGGAATACTCTTCCTACGTCGGCAAGATCGGTGTTGGCCGTATCCTGCGCGGTAAAGTTAAAGCATTGCAAGACGTCGTCTGGATGAACGGTCCTGATGACAAGCCGACGAAGGCGCGTATTAACCAGGTACTGACTTTCAAGGGCCTGGATCGTGTTTTGGTCGATGAAGCGCTGGCTGGCGACATCGTGCTGATCAACGGTATTGAAGAAATCGGTATCGGTTCCACTATCTGTGCGCCGGATGCGCCGGATGCCTTGCCTATGCTGAAAATCGATGAGCCGACACTGACCATGAATTTCATGGTGAACAACTCGCCATTGGCTGGTCGTGAAGGTAAATTCGTGACGACACGTCAGATTCGTGACCGTCTGGATCGTGAATTAAAGGGCAATATGGCTTTGCGCGTTGTTCAGGCCGAAGGTGATGATTCAACCTACGAAGTTTCTGGTCGTGGTGAATTGCATCTGACGATTTTGATCGAAAACATGCGTCGTGAAGGTTTTGAACTCGCCGTGTCGCGTCCACGCGTGGTATTTAAAATGGTCGATGGCGTGCGTCACGAGCCGTTTGAAAGTCTCACTGTTGACGTCGAAGAATCGAATCAAGGCGGCGTCATGGAAGAACTCGGTCGTCGTCGCGGCGATCTGCAAAACATGGAACCGGATGGCAAAGGTCGTGTGCGTTTGGAATACCGTATTCCAGCCCGTGGCTTGATCGGCTTCCAAGGCGAATTCATGACATTGACACGCGGTACCGGCTTGATGAGTCACGTCTTTGACGAATACGCACCAGTGGATAATTCCAAGGGCGATATGATCGGCGGCCGTCGTAACGGTGTATTGATTTCCCAGGATGACGGCGCCGCAGTGGCGTACGCTATCTGGAAACTGCAAGACCGCGGCCGTATGTTTGTCAGCCACAATGACCCAGTGTATGAAGGCATGATCATCGGTATTCACTCCCGTGATAATGACTTGGTTGTGAACCCGATTAAAGGTAAGCAATTAACCAACGTGCGTTCTTCCGGTACGGATGAAGCGGTACGTCTGGTACCACCAATTCTGTTGAATCTGGAATACGCCGTGGAATTTATTGACGATGATGAGTTGGTGGAAGTGACGCCAAAGAGCATTCGTCTACGCAAGCGTTTTTTGAAAGAAAACGAACGTAAAAAAGCATCACGCGATTAAACTGTTGACGTAATTTGCAATCAACTCACCGGTTGTAAATGAAAAAAAGCCCGTTTGCTACGCCACTGATGTGGTGTGCCAAGCGGGCTTTTTTATTGCTTGAATTGTTGTCGTGGATTGGTGTCCTGAAATCCAGCATTGTAAAAACTAGAGAAAATTCCATGCAGAATAAACCTACACATCGTCAGGCGCTGTTCCTGATGGTTATCGCCGCCACCATGTGGAGTATGGCGGGGGTATTAACGCGCCATCTTGATGCGGCGCGCGACTTTGAAGTGACGTTTTGGCGCAGCATTTTTGCCGCTGTCTATGTGGCTGGCGCCATGCTGTGGCAGCATAGGTCGCAGGCAGTGCCGCGCTTAATTTCAGTCGGGCGCTTCGGCCTGATATCGGGGGCGATGTGGGCCATCATGTTCTCTTGTTTCATGATCGCGCTGACCATGACCAGTGTTGCCAATACTCTGATTGTGATGAGCGTCTCGCCTTTGCTGACCGCCTTGTTTGCCAGAGTGTTTTTGCAGCAGCAGATTGCGGCACGTACCTGGCTGGCGATTGCGGTGGCCTCGATTGGTATGGTCTGGATGTTTATTGACGGCTTTTCCCAGCTCGATGCCAAAGGTCTGGCCGGGATGATTATTGCCACCGGTGTGCCGCTGGCGGCCTCGGTGAATGTTATCACCATGAAAAAAGGCGGGCATGCGGTTGATTTGATTCCTGCCGTCTTTATTGGTGGCGTACTCTCGGCAGTGGCCATGTTGCCAATGGCTTTGCCATTTCAGGCCTCGCTCCACGATTTGCTTATTCTGGCGACCCTCGGCTTTTTTCAGCTGGGCTTACCTTGCATGCTGATGGTGCGCGCCGCACGCAGCTTGTCGGCACCCGAATTGTCTTTGCTGGCTTTGCTGGAAGTTTTGCTGGGGCCGTTGTGGGCCTGGCTAGGCGCGGCAGAAGTGCCTGCCAGCGCTACCCTGATGGGCGGTGCCGTGGTGTTGGCGGCATTGGTATTTAATGAACTGGCAAGTTTGCAAAAACCAGCGGTTTGAGGCAGATCAAATCAGCTGCATTCCTTACTTTGTGCCGGTAAGAGTAGTCCTATAATCGCGCACATTTTTCTTTTCGGATTGCTCTGCCATGACTACATCGCCCATGAAAGCCCCTGAACTTCTGTTGCCTGCCGGGTCCCTGGCGAAAATGCATGCGGCATTCGATTTTGGTGCGGATGCCGTCTATGCCGGGCAGCCACGCTACAGCCTTCGGGCACGCAATAACGAATTTTCTACCCTGGAAGTTTTGCAGCAAGGAATTAGCGATGCGCACGCACGTGGCAAACTGTTCTTTGTGGCCAGTAATATTTTTCCGCATAACGCCAAACTGAAAACCTACCTCAATGACATGGCGCCGGTGATCGCCATGAAACCCGATGCCATCATCATGGCGGACCCGGGTTTAATCATGATGGTGCGCGAAAAATGGCCGGAAGTGAATGTCCATCTGTCAGTGCAGGCCAATGCGGTGAACTGGGCCGACGTCAAATTCTGGCAAAGCATGGGGCTGACGCGGGTGATTTTGTCGCGCGAATTATCGCTCGATGAGATCGAGGAAATTCGTCAGCGTTGCCCGGACATGGAGCTCGAAGTGTTTGTCCACGGCGCGCTCTGCATCGCTTACTCTGGCCGCTGTTTATTGTCGGGTTACTTTAATCACCGCGATCCGAATCAAGG
>JBBQNW010000025.1:0-20637 GCA_038330335.1 Burkholderiales bacterium
GTTTGCCGTTGCACTGATTGATGTCAACCAGGATTTTCATGCGGCATTGGTCGCACAGAAGTTGCTGTCTTGTCTGGATCAAGCGTTTCAAATTAATGGCAACGAATTGCGCATCGGTGCCAGCATCGGTATCAGTGTTTACCCCCAAGATGGTACAGATGCCGACCAGCTCTTGCAAAAAGCGGATATTGCCATGTTCAAAGCGAAGCGCAATGTTGAACGAGCCAGCGGCAGCTATGCTTTTTATAATCAAGAGATGAATCTGAGTATCGCAGGGCGTTTATACCTGGAGTCAGGATTACGCCGGGCACTGCAGCATGGTGAATTTTTTCTACTCTACCAAGCTAAAGTGGATATTCATAGCGGTCGGGTCATCGGCGCCGAGGCGCTCATCCGTTGGGCGCATCCGACCAAGGGAATTATTTCTCCGTTAGAGTTTATTCCCATTGCTGAAGAAACCGGCCTGATCTTGCAAATTGATGCCTGGGTGTTAGAAACTGCCTGTGCTCAAGCCCGCAAGTGGCAAGCCATGGATATTCAACCCTTTCGGATCGCGGTTAACGTTTCGGCGAAGGAATTTTCTTTTACCTTGCCTGAGCGCGTCAGCCTGGCGCTACAGCAGCACGAGATTTCGTCAGACTGGCTGGAGTTAGAGATTACCGAAAGCATGTTGATGCATAGTGCGGAAAGCGTGATTACCATCATGGACGAAATTACTGCCCTCGGCGTCAGTTTAGCCTTGGATGATTTTGGCACCGGGTATTCTAGCCTCTCTTATTTAAAACGGTTCCCGATTGACACCTTAAAAATCGATCGCTCGTTTATTCAAGGTATCCCACAAGATCAGGATGATTGCGCGATCGCCAGTGCCATTATCAGTATGGCAAAACAGCTAAAACACAAAGTCATCGCTGAAGGGGTTGAAAATAGTGAACAGTTCAATTTTTTAAAACAGGCCGGTTGTGATGAAATTCAAGGGTATTTGTTTTCTCGTCCGGTGAGTGTCGATCAATTTTCTGAGTTATTGGTCAAAAATTTCCGGTTTGAGGTATAAAACGACGCCAATTCTGGCTAATTGTTTTAGGCATTGCTAGAAAATCGCCAAATTAAGAATGATTTACGCTATACTCATGCGCTCGGAAGGTTGGCAGAGCGGTTGAATGCACCAGTCTTGAAAACTGGCGAGGTGTTAAAGCCTTCGTGAGTTCGAATCTCACACCTTCCGCCATCAATATTGAAAAAGCCCTTAATTTTTAAGGGCTTTTTCTTTGTCCGAAGAATTTCTATTGCCTCATTGCAGAGGCGTGCTGGATATCGATGCAACTGGGTGTACATCGTCATCTAAATACAGACATTATCTACAGTTGAATTTTGCCCGAATCACGCAGGCCCAGTATGCGCCAGCTTAATTGTGATAACTCTTGCACCATTTGTTCCTGATCTAATCGTCCGTCAGGGCGATACCATGTGTACATAAAACCGGGCAAACTGCAGGCGGCCAGTGCCGTAATGCGGGTTTCATTAAAATCAAGCATGCCATCTTTTTTGCCTTGTTCCAGTAACAGGCAGAGCTGATCGTAAAAATGTTTGGCGAGTTTATTTTGCTTGCGCAAATAGGCTGCGCTGTACACTTGTGGTTCCCGATAACCAAAAAATGCAGATGGATAATGGCTGATGGTCGAGCGTATCAGACGCTCAATGCCGTCTTTGATTTTTTCATGTGCCGGGCGATGGTCTTCCCCGGCGAAATCCATCGCTGTTAAACATTCTTGCGTGGGGCGCCAGGACAGGGTTTCAAATATTTCCTGCTTACTGCGAAAATAATAATAAACGAACGGTTTGGTGACGCCGAGTTCGCTAACAATTTGCGCCATCGTTGTTTTGGCATAGCCTTGTTCAAAAAAAAGACGTTCGGCCGTTGCTAAAATCCGGTCGCGTTTTTCATCTGTGCCTAGCGTGGTATTTTTTTGTCTGCCGCGTGCTTCGGTCATTTTGATTCCTGTGTTCAGCGTGCTGAAAAATCCTGTAGTGCCTGTTGGTGTGGCAATTGGCGGGCCTTGATTGTAGCATCGGCCACTCCTTTTTATACCAATCAGTATACTAATTATACCAACCGGTATAATATTTCCAGGTCATTTTCCAATTCCTCTGCCGGATGGATGCAGTGTGGTTCTGATAAGGCAGCACAACCTCATCAGACCTGGATTGCTTACCGTTCCGCACAAAATATAAGAGACATCATCATGCCACCACTGCACGAGCAATTACGCCAGCATGCACGCACACAACCGGAGAAACCGGCCTTCATCTGGTATGGCACTGCCATCAGTTATGCCGAGCTCAATCGTGCCAGCGATGCCTTTGCTGCCTATTTACAAGCACTGGGCATCCTTCAGGGCGAGCCTGTGGCGCTGTTTATGAACAATTGCCCGCAATATGTGATTGCTCATTTTGGTATTCAGAAAATCGGGGCGATTGTTTGCCCTTGCGGGCCATTGAATAAAGAACATGAACTGGCATACCAGCTCAATGACTTGCAAGCCAAAGTGATTGTGGCAGCTAGTAATCTGTTGCCTATCGTTAATCAGGTGCGGGAGGGGAGTGCGCTGGAACATGTGTTCGGGGTGCGTTACACCGATTTCTTGCCCGCCAAACCGGTATTGGATATTCCTGCTGAATTGCTGGCGATGGCAACATTGTCGCGTGAACTGCCTGAGGGCGTAGCAGATTTTCTGGTTGCGATCACTGGCTCAGCACAACCACAACCGACCGTCATAGACGTAGATGATACCGCGCTGATGACCTATACCTCCGGCACCACCGGTTTGCCCAAAGGTGCGATGCTCAGTTACCGGAACGCGAGTTATAAAACAGCCATGGCGGCCGCTTGTAGTGGGGGTACAAAAGACGATGTCTTGCTCGCTGTAGCGCCCTTGTATCACATCGCGGGGATGGTTATGGGTATGAATATTGTTATTCATACCGGAGCCACTTGTGTCTTGTTATTTCGCTTTGATCCGCTGGCGGTCTTGCAGGCGATCAGTCGCTATCGCATCAGTTGGTGGTATAGCATCGCACCGATGAATATGGCGATCATGCAATTGCCGGTCGCGCGTGAGACGGATTTATCCAGCTTGCGCTTAAATCAGGTGACCAGCTTCGGGATTACGTTTACTGAAGAGATCGCGCAGCGTTGGCATAGTTTTGCACCCAATTGCGTGGCATGCGAGGCGTCGTATGGCCTGAGCGAAACGCATACCGTGGACACGGTCATGCCCTTGGACGCCATCCGTTGGGGAACGCATGGTAAAGCCATCCCCGGCAATGAGATTCGGATTATTGACCCCGATACCGGGCAGCAATGTGCGGCCGGTATCAGCGGCGAAATCGTCTTGCGTAGCCCCGGCGTATTTAAAGGCTACTGGAATAATCCGCAAGCAAGCGCACAAACTTTGCGTGATGGCTGGGTCTATACCGGTGACATCGGCAAAATCGATAGCGACGGTTATTTAACTTTCCTTGGTCGCTTCAAGGAAATGATCAAGGTGTCTGGTTACAGTGTTTTTCCGGAAGAAGTCGAAGGTATTTTGATGCGTCATCCGGCGATTGCCCAGGTTGCCGTCGTCGGGATTCCCGATGCTGAAAAAGGTGAAATCATCAAAGCCTGTATTGTGCTCAAGCCTGGCCACACGGCAGAGCCTGCCGCCATCAGCGCCTGGTCACGCGAGCACATGGCGAATTACAAAGTGCCAAGGCAGGTCGAAATATTGACGAGTCTGCCCAGTACCGGCGCCGGCAAAGTATTGCGTCGTTTACTCAAATAAATGATGACTGATGCCCGGCCCGACCTCATCAAATTAATGGCATGGCGCGTCAACTCTGTTCAATAAAAAAATCTGAAGGAACACACTTGTGTTTAAAAAAATATTAATCGCCAATCGCGGCGAGATTGCCGTGCGGATTGCGCGCGCCGCGCATGATCTGGGTGTGGCAAGTGTGGCCGTGTATGCAGAAGATGACGCGCAGGCTTTGCATGTGCGGCAGGCCGCACACAGCGTGGCGCTGCAAGGTTCGGGTGCGGCGGCCTATCTGGATATTGAGCACTTGCTGCGTATTGCGCAGGCCGCAGGTTGTGATGCTATCCATCCCGGTTATGGATTTCTAAGTGAACGTGCGGATTTTGCCGAGGCCTGCCATGCGGCAGGAATTTGTTTTATCGGTCCTGCCAGCCAGCATTTACGCCTGTTTGGCGACAAGGCGCTGGCGCGTGAACTGGCGCAGCAATGTGATGTGCCGCTGGTCCCCGGCACCGGAGCGGTCACTCTGGAACAAGCACAGGCATTTTTCAGTACGCAGCAACAGGGTGTCGTGATCAAGGCGATTGGCGGTGGCGGTGGCCGGGGCATGCGCGTGGTGCAGACTGCGGCCGAATTGCCCGAAGCCTATGCCCGTTGCGTATCGGAAGCGCGCGCCGCCTTCGGTACGGATGGCGTGTATCTGGAACGTCTGATCGCCAGAGCCAGACATATCGAGATTCAGATCGTCGCCGATGGCACTCAGGTGATGGCACTTGGTGAACGCGAATGTACGTTGCAGCGCCGCTTTCAAAAAATAGTCGAAGTTGCACCTAGCCCCAGCCTGTCGGCGGCGCTGCGCCAGCAGATCACCGCTGCGGCCATTCGTATGGCACAACAGGTGCAGTATTGCAATCTGGGGACATTTGAATTTCTGGTCGATGAGCAGGCCACCGATGTACCGTTTGTTTTTATCGAAGCGAACCCTCGTTTGCAGGTGGAACATACGGTGACCGAAGAAGTGTTCGGGATCGATCTGGTGCAGTTGCAAATCCGTCTGGCCGCTGGCGAAAGTCTGGCAGATTGTGGCCTCGATGCAGCCCATCCACCCGTGGCCACAGGATACGCATTGCAATTACGTATCAATGCAGAAACCCTGGATGCGCACGGGCATGCCATGCCAGGTGCCGGCAAGCTGCATAACATAGAGCTGCCCAGCGGGCCGGGCATCCGGGTTGATACCCATGCCTATCAGGGCTATACGCCATCGCCGCATTACGACACCTTGCTGGGGAAATTAATCGTCAGCAGCCGACAGCCAGATTTTGCGGCACTGAGCCGTCGTGCTCTGCGTGCATTGAGCGAATGCCGTATTGAAGGTATTCCAACAAATCTTGCGTTATTAAGCGCGTTATTGCACAGGGAAGAATTTATTCCTCATACGCTTGATACGCGCTTTGTGGAGCGCCACTTGGGCGAGCTATTGCAAACGGCAAGCCAGTATCAGACGCTGCATAACGTGGATGAGCAAGTGGCACCGGATTTAGCGCTGTTGCCTGAAGGGCTGGTCGCGCTTCATTCTCCTATGCCAGCTAAACTGGTGGAAGTCTGTGTCCAGGTCGATCAGATCGTAGAAGCCGGAAGCCATCTGGCGATTATCGAAGCTATGAAAATGGAACATGTGTTACAGGCAGAAACCCGATGCCGGATTGTCGAAATTCATGTCAGAGACCATGCTTTTGTCCTTAGCGGGCAGGTGTTGCTGGTACTCGAGGTACTGGAGGCTCAGCCGGCTTTGCAAAGCGACGGTGCAGTAGCAACACACACGGGGCAGCAAGAACCGACATCTATCCGCGCCGATTTGCGCAAACTGCACACCAGGCTGGCATTCACTCTCGATGAAAACCGTCCTGCTGCAGTGGCCAAGCGCCATGCGCAAGGAGGGCGCACGGCAAGAGAAAATATTGCCGATCTCTGTGATGCTGATAGTTTCATCGAATACGGTGCGCTGGCGATTGCAGCCCAGACCCGTCGCCGCAGCATCGAGGATTTGATCGTGAATACGCCGGCAGATGGCATGGTGACCGGTATCGCCACCGTGAATGCCGGCATGTTCGGCAAAGAGCACAGCAGTTGCGCCGTGCTGGCGTATGACTACACCGTACTGGCTGGCACCCAGGGGATGCGTAATCACCACAAGACCGATCGCATGCTGGCCGTTGCCCATCAGTTGCGTTTGCCGGTCATCTTGTTTGCAGAAGGTGGCGGCGGCCGGCCCGGTGACACCGATATGCCTATCGTGGCGGGATTAAACAATCATACCTTCAGCCAGTTTGCCGCACTGTCTGGCAAAGTGCCGGTGATCGGTGTCGTACATGGCCGTTGCTTTGCCGGCAACGCCGCCTTGCTCGGATGTGCCGACGTCATTATCGCGACCGACAACAGCAATATCGGCATGAGTGGCCCGGCCATGATAGAAGGTGGCGGTCTGGGGCGTTTTACGCCTGAACAAATTGGCCCCAGCGATGTGCAGTCAGCTAATGGCGTTATCGATATTCTGGTCCGTGACGAGGCTCAGGCGGTCAGCGCGGCCAGACATTATCTGTCCTTTTTTCAGGGCCGGGTAGCAGACTGGACCTGTGCCGATCAAAACCTATTGCGGGCGGCGATTCCGGAAAACAGATTACGTGTCTACGACATCCGCGCCGTCTTACGTGTATTGGTAGATCAAGATTCTCTGCTGGAATTGCGCCGTGGTTTTGGCGCGGGTATCGTCACCGCGTTAGCGCGTATCGAAGGCCGCCCGGTGGGCATCCTCGCTAATAATCCACAGCACTTGGGGGGCGCGATTGATGTGGCAGCAGCGGATAAGGCGGCGCGTTTCATGCAGCTATGTAATGCACACGGCTTGCCGCTGGTCTCGCTGATGGACACACCGGGATTTATGGTCGGCCCTGATATCGAGGCGCAGGCGCAAGTGCGGCATGTCTGCCGCATGTTTGTGGTGGCATCCCATCTGCGGGTACCGTTTTTTAGTGTGGTACTGCGCAAGGGCTATGGTCTGGGGGCGCAAGCCATGACGGCCGGTGGTTTTGATGCCCCGGTGTTTACCGTGTCCTGGCCTACCGGCGAATTTGGCGCGATGGGGCTGGAAGGGGCGGTCCGGCTTGGTTTTCGCAAAGAACTGGAAGCTGCCGCCGAAGGGGCCGAGCGCGATGGGTTATTCAAACGATTATTAGACCAGCAAATCAGCAACGGTGAAGCCGCCAACATGGCCGCGACATTAGAGATTGATGCGGTGATCGATCCGGCACAAACACGCTCGTGGCTGGTTCGCGGCTTTGACGCCGCGGGCCCGATAGCAAAGACCGAGGGGGGCTTTGTCGATACCTGGTAGGGAATCAATCGCTCTATCGCGGCAGTATCGGTATCTTGATTGGTGACGGTGGGCTTGCCTACGGAGTGGACAGAAAAACTATTCCTTACATTCAAGATGCTTATCAATCAAAATTTACTGATTCTTTCGCCATCCCAGCGATTATAATTTTTCACTTCTGAGGTCAAAATTCAGAGTCCGTCAACAGACCGCTGAATTTTTAGGGGAAACTTGTGAAATATATGCTTCAAAAAATCGTCGTCATGCTAGTTAGCGTGGTATTTTTTTCAGCTTGTGAAGGTGCGCTATCACCACCAAAAAATAGCGCATTTATTGTCAAAGGGAATATCAATAGTGCGCTATACCCTATTGACGTCAAACAAGATGGGGAAGATATTTATATTCAATTAAAAGATTTTGCGCCTGAGGTGGAAATATCATCGATCAACTTTAATCAAGTGACTTCTTTTAATTACAAGAGAGTGGGGGACCGCTTAATTGTTCCTGCAAAATTTAGCAATATCCGCTTACATCATCAAGGCAGTGAAGATGTTGACATCATCTGTCAAGCGACCAACGCCAAGCTACCCAACTAGGCAGGCTAAGCAAGCACAAGGCTTCGTGATCTTGGGTACGCAAGCTGATTTGCGCAATAATAATAAAGCGACTACATTCATCTGCCACTTCCATGCGAAACATGGCAAGTTCAACATAATTAAAAAATACAAAAGCTTATTGTGCAAAATATTGTTCTCAACATTCTTAATTTCAACGCTGGTCGGGATAGTGAACGACTAGCAATGAAGTATCACAATATGCGACGCGATGCTTTTGTTTTTTTGCGCGGAACATGTCATTTATTTTATGCCCGTCTTCCCACGCACACTGTATTTCAAAGTGCTCCTTTAGCCTGGTGTTGCGGAGACATGCATCTTGAAAACTTCGGCAGCTACAAAGCCGATAACAGACTCGTTTATTTCGATATAAATGATTTTGACGAAGCTGCCTTAGCGCCATTGACCTGGGATGTAATTCGTCTGGCAACCAGCATTCTGGTTGCGGCGCCGACCCTTGGCCTGCCTAAAGACGAAGCAAAAATTCTTTGTCAGACTTTTTTGGAATCCTATCGATCGGCACTCGCGACGGGGAAAAGTTATTGGGTAGAGAGAGACAATACAACAGGGATGGTGCATTACCTGCTGGATAGTCTCAGACATCGCCAGCGTTGCGATTTTTTAGATCGCTACACTGTTCTCAAAGAAAAAAAACGTCATTTAATGATCGATGGAAAAAAAGCGCTCCCGATTACACCGAAACAGCGTAAAAAAATTATTGAATGGATGAATTTTTTTGCAGAAAAACAAAGCGACAAAAAATTTTTCCAGGTGCTGGATGTGGCCAAACGTGTCGCCGGCACGGGCAGTCTGGGAGTAGATCGTTATCTCCTTCTGGTGCATGGTAGGGGAGGGATCAATGGTAATTATTTGCTGGACTTAAAACAGTCGCTTCCTTCTTCCCTGGTGCCACATGTCAACGTGCCTCAACCACAATGGAAAACCGACGCCGAACGTACCGTGACGCTACAACGCCGTATGCAGGCGGTATCTATGGCATTTTTGCAATCAGTAAAAATAGGTAAACAGTCCTACGTTCTGCGGGCACTTCTGCCCACGGAAGACAGGGTGACACTTGATTTGACACTGAATTCATTAAAAGAATTTCAAGCACTGATTACAGTCATGGCTGGTCTTGTCGCCTCTGCTCACCTGCGCAGTTCAGGCCGGGATGGGTCGGCCATTGCAGATGATTTGATTGCTTTTTCCAAGAAAAGAAAATGGAGCAAACAATTGTTGACGATTGCGAATGACAGCGCAATGCAGGTAGAGAAAGATTGGATAACTTATTGCACAGCGTATGATGATGGCATCTTTGCGTGCTGATCAAGCTAATCTTGTACGTTGTAAATACCCGGAGTGTTCGGCTTTTCTTCTTAACAAGGAAATTGATTTCAGACGCATAAAGATACACAAAAACCCCGCTTCCAGCCTGGTGCTGTAGCGGGTTTTTTATACTAAAATTTTTTGACCTTGGCTAGCCTCATCTGTTTTGTTTGCATGTTATTGGCATAGTTGTTAGGTAAATTATGCAAAGAAAACTGCTTACCTTTCTTCATTCAGCAAACGTCCCAGGCCGCTCGCGCGTTGGGTACGTTGATTGATTGCTTCGGCAAATACCGATGCTACTGGCGTTACCAAGGTAAAGTTGCCACTGGCCCTGGTAATGCCGGTATATACCAGTTCACGCGAGATGACTTTTGACGATTCTTTTGGCAGCACCATGACGGTATGGCGGAACTCTGAACCTTGTGATTTATGCACAGTCATCGCGTAGGCGGTTTCTACATTACGCAGGCGGGTGGCAAGTACGCTGCGGATTGCTTGCCCTTCTAAAAAGTAGACGCGTGGTGATTTGTCGCGTAGCGGGTCATATAGTGTGATGCCGATGTCACCGTTAAATACGCCTGTGCTGTAGTCATTGCGGGTAATCATGACAGGTCGGCCTTCGTACCATTCTCCGCCGGCGATCAGTTTGTCGGCTTTTAGTCGCTGCTCTATCGCCTGATTAAGCCCGGCGACACCCCATTCACCCTCACGTACTGCGCACAGAATGCGAAAGGATTCGAAGCTTTGCAATACTGCGCGCACCCATTGTTCATGGCTGAGCGGGTCTTTGCCGGTAGGTTTTTGCTGTATCAGACGCAGATAGGGGCGATAGCCACCATCGGCACCCGCCCGTCCGTCTATGGCCAGTTGCAAGACGTTGGCTTGCTGCGCATGCGAAATCCAATGCAAAATACTTGCGTCGTGGGCGTCAGAGCTCGCCAGAATTTTGATGGCGCCAGTCGTATCACCGGCATTTATGGCGAAGGCTAGCGCACCAATCGGCCCGCTGAAACGACGGCTCTTGCGCAGCATGACGGTTTGCTGGCTTAATGCGCCGCCATGACCTGAAAATGTTACCGGAATGTGTTCTCCAGTGGTCTGTGTCACATAGTCTAGGGTTGCGCTTGAATACGCGCCAGCTTCTGCATGACGACACAGATCACCCAGCACTGCACCGGCTTCTACTGAGGCCAGCTGGTCTTTATCGCCCAGCAGTATCAGCATGGCATGTGCGGGCAGGGCGTCAAGGATTGAGGCCATCATCTCCAGATGCACCATCGACGCTTCATCGACGATGAGAACGTCGACCTCCAGCAGATTGCCGGCATGATGGCGGAACGCGCGCGTACCCGGGCTGGCACCTAATAAACTGTGCAGAGTACGGGCGGCGCCCATGCGCTCGGTGAGTTGCTCTAACGGTAAGGTCGTGCCGACTTTGATGGCCAAGGCGCTCAGCGCCTGATCAATCGACTGCTTGAGCCGGGTCGCCGCTTTGCCGGTAGGGGCGGCGAGGGCGATACGCAGGCGTTCGGGTTTATCTGCCAATGCAAATAGCAGGGCCAGTAAGCGTGCCACGGTGTAGGTTTTGCCGGTGCCCGGTCCGCCAGTAATGATGCTGAGAGTGCTGCGCAGGGCGATGGCACAGGCGATTTTTTGCCAGTCTGGCGCGGCCGCCATCGTCGTTTTCGTTTCCGTGCCTAAGACAGAATCAGCGACCGGGTCGAATAATTTGTCCAGCCACTGCCTTGCCTGAAACATATCGACGGCCCGCAGTTGCGTTGCTCTCTGGCTGACCTCGAATGCGACTTGTGTTTCATCGGCCCAATAGCGTCGCAAATAGAGTCTGTCATGATCGAGCACCAGCGGCTGTTGCATGTCGTCATCACCCACGACCCAGACTTGTTCGCACTGCGCCAGGCTAGCGTGCCAGGCGGTGAGATTGGCTGGTGATAAATTAACCACGTCGGCGAGGGTCTGCCATTGCTCATGACTGATGCCAAGTAAAGAACAGGGATCATTCACCAGTTCGCCCAGCATCAGGCAGCTATGGCCACGTCCCTCCAGTTCTGATAATAAAGTGCAGCTGAGTATCTGCAATGGTGTTGTCATGCCTAGTGATGCCATGAAGCGGGCAAACGCGGGGCCCAGCCGGCGTAATAAACCATCTTCGACATAGCTGTCTAGCTGCGCCCATAGCAGGTCGGTATTGGGGGGCGTTGTTGTGGTGATTGTGGTCATCGTGTAGAAATAATTTCTTGCGGGTGGTGTGCCACTAATTGATCGAGTGCATTTAAAAATTCGACCGAGGGTGCCAGGTGATAGCAGCCGCGGGTCGCTGTATTGGCCAGCCCACGTAAGAAAAAGAAGATGGCACCGCCAAGTTGCTGCTGCGGATGATAGTTGTCACCCAGGCGGCTTTTGAGCAAGCGATGCAGCGCTAACAGGTAGATTGCGCCCTGAACGTCATAACGATGCGCCGCCATGGCCGAGCCGAGCGCTGCCTCGTGGTAGCTAGCGTCGTCAGGGCCGAGTGAGTTGGATTTGTAATCGAGCACCCAGTAACGCCCGTCGCGCTCAAATACCAAGTCGGCATAGCCTTTTAGCATGCCATGCAATTCGCGCTCTGGCAGGGCGGGGCGCGCTTGCTGGGCTAGCAATTGCTGCTGGCAAAGTAAGTCAAGATGGCGTGTGGATAAATGCTCGCTGGGAAACCAGAATTCCATTTCGGGCAAGATGTTATCGCGCTCCGTGAGTTCACATAAAGAGCTGGCGATCGGAGGTAAGGGCGTATTGGCCACGGCGCGCAGCCATTCTATGCTGTCCTCTTGCCTATGACCCCAGCCAGCGCGCTCGCAACGGGTGGCCAGGCGGGTGCTGAAACTTTCCTGATTGACGCTGGCAAACCCGTCTTGGCCCATCCATTCCAGTTGCTCATGCAAAAATTGACCGGGCAGCGGGCCGCGCGGGAATTGATGCCATGGGGCATTTTGTGCCTGTTGGTTTGCTGGTGTCGGCTGGGCAGCCGTAGTACCCCCCATCTCTGTAGCTATAGCAGCAGCCATAGCGATAGTGCTATCGTCATTCTCTAATAGCTTGTCTTCGCTAGCGCTACTGGCAAGCAACTGGCTTGCCATGGCCCGCGTCAATGAGGTAAAACTACCGATAGTCCAGTCGCGTTCAAAGTCGGCAGTAAATAGCGCTGCGTCGATTAAGTCCGGTCTTTCATCCAGCCGCGAAAATAAGGTCAACGCTTGTTGTGTTTGCTGTGATTGTTGCAGTTGTTGAGGATGCGGCGTGATGTCGTCTATCTTTATCGCAGGGCATTCCCCCTGAAGCTCGGTAAGTGCGCCCAGCAGTTGATCTGCCGCCAAGGTTTTTCCACCAGCGATCAGATAACCTAAAGCAGACTCGTGTATCTTGTTTTTTAGTGAGGCTACGCCCAGCCACAAACCGTGGCAGGCACGGGTCAGTGCAACATACAAGAGGCGTAAATCTTCTTCTATCCGTGCCGCTTCCATGGCCGCGAGTGCCTCCTCGGACAGCGCCAGATCAACTTGGGTCTGTCCATCGGCATCAGTGAATTCAAGAAAACTACGATTTCTGGTACTGGCCGGACGTGCGCTGACCGCGAACGGCAAAAATACCAGTGGGTATTCCAAACCCTTGGATTTATGCACCGTCACCACTTTGACTAATTCGGCGTCGCTCTCCAGACGCAGTATGCGTTCTTCACCGGCATCGCTTTCGTTCTGTATCTGTTCGGCCAGCCAGCGTATCAAGGCTTGCTCTCCATCAAGCTGCTGGCTAGCGCTTTGCAATAATTCAGCCAGGTGCAATAGATTAGTTAGCTTGCGTTCACCGCCGGCTTCTTTGAGTAAATTCGCCGGTAGTTCCAGATCATGGATAAAGCGGCGCAGCATCGCTAACACGCCCTGGCGTTGCCATAGAAGATGCAAGGCTTTTAATTGCTCGACCATGCTTTCCCACAACAGATCATCGATGGCGTGGCGGGCCAATTGTGCCAGCGACAGCCCAGCGGTGTTGGTCGCGTACGCTGCCCTTGCCAGGTTACTGTCTAATGGGTTAGCCACGCCACGCAACCAGCGCAAGATATCCATTGCCTCTTCGCTCTTAATGACGGAGTCTTTGTCGGACAAATAGACGCTGGCGATCTTGCGTTGTTGCAGCGCTTTGCGTATCGCTGCCGCTTCATTCCTGTCGCGCACCAGAACCGCGATATCGGCCGGTTGTAGCCGCACAAAACCAGATTTTTCGGATTGAAAGCCTAGCTGCTCGTCGTTGAGTAGCGCGACGATCTGTTCGGCGCAGTGGGCTGAAAAAAAAGTCAGATAGTCGTCCTTATTAAGATCGGCGTCTTCATTGCACCATACAGTCAGCGCCGGCAGCACGCCTGCGGCGTTGACTAACATCTCGTTGCGGCCATGGGCCATTACTGGCTCGAATGGCAGCGGATTGGCATCATGATGACGAAATTTAAATGCTCCGGCAGCAAAGCCTGGCTGTTCGCCCTGGCCTTCTGCATGTAAAAAAAGCGCGTTGACGGCCTGTACGACGGCATGCGTAGAGCGGTAGTTGGTGCCCAGCAGATAATGGCGACCTTCGGTGGCGCGACGTGCAGCCAAATAGCTATGAATGTCGGCGCCGCGAAAACCGTAAATTGATTGTTTAGGGTCGCCGATCAGAAACAGCCCCTGCGCAGGATTGTTGTCGGCGACCCGATACAGGGCATCGAAAATCTGATATTGCTCTGGGGAGGTATCTTGAAATTCATCAATCAGGGCCAGCGGAAATTGCTGCACGATACGCGCGCGCAATGCGCTACCGTTATCGCCCAACAACGCCAGTTTCAGGCGCGTCAGCATATCGGCAAAACCAAATTGCCGCGTGCTCTTTTTAAGTTCGGCTACGCGTGCGGCAATCGCGATTGCCGCATGTCTGATTAAGGAAAATTTAAGCGGCTCTAGCGCATCAAGGGCCGCTTTTAACGGCAGCAGGGCGTCAAAATCAGGCGGTGCAACTAGCGCGTAGCCTTTATTACAGGCGTCGCTGATGCCGTCTGGACTGAGCCGCTGCCAGGCTTTATCGAAAGAGTCCGGCATCACCGCAGCCGGGTTGCTGGCCCACGCCCGTAGCGCGGCAAACCATTTTTTGACATTCGCAGGTTTTAATTTTACGCCGCTAAAACACTTG
Source organism: Burkholderiales bacterium (assembly GCA_038330335.1). Taxonomy (GTDB): domain Bacteria; phylum Pseudomonadota; class Gammaproteobacteria; order Burkholderiales; family Burkholderiaceae_D; genus Undibacterium. The sequence continues at coordinate 14,325 of JBBQNW010000025.1, forward strand.
GGTGCCGCCTGTTGTTGGGCGGCTATCCATGCTTCCATACGTTCGGCGCGTTCGACCCAGCCTAGTTTTAGCTGATCTAATTCCGCGCTCTGGGCGTTGTGGATACGCTCTATTAGTGCACCCATGGATTCGTTGACGGGGAGTACGGACGTGCTCGGATTATTTTTATCGTTAACACTAAAACTAAAGGAATCGAGTAAATCTACCCGCGCCACCAAGGGCCGGATCGCTTGCTGTAATTGGCCGACATCAGAAAAGCACGCACGCAATATGCTTAATGCCTTACCGTTGAGGCGATACACCTGCTGGCGCCAGTAGTCGCGTACCGCGTCTTCCAGCAAGGCTGATTCATCGCTAATTAATTCTTCATCAAATAAACTACCGCTGTCAAAAGCATGTTCGCGCAACATGCGCTGGCACCAGGCATCAATGGTGAAAATAGCGGCTTCATCCATAGTCTCGGCGGCCAGTGTTAAACGGTGTGCTGCCTGCTGGCGCGGTTCGCCGGGTGGGTAGCTGGCAATCAGATCGCACAGAAAACTGTCCCTGGCATCAGCTGGCTGGCCGCGAAAACATTTAGCGGCCTCAACCAGGCGATCGCGTATGCGGGAAGATAGTTCGCGCGTAGCGGCGCGGGTAAAGGTCATGACCAGAATTTCGGCCGGCAGCAAAGGGCGAGTAAATCCGTCGTGCGCACCATGGCCCAGCACCAGGCGCAAGTAAAGGGCTGCAATGGTCCAGGTTTTACCGGTGCCGGCACTGGCTTCGATCAGGCGCGAGCCATGGAGCGGAAAACTTAAAGGCGCAAGATGTTGGCTCATGCGGCATCCTCGTTGGTGTTGTTATTGGCGCTATGGTCGGCGCTGTTGTCGGCAATATCAGTGATAGGCGTCACGGTGAGTTGCATCTCTATCCATTCGGCCAGGGGGCTGTACAGTTGTAGTGAACAACTGCTCCAGTCAGGATTTTGGCTAAGTGCGTCAAAATCTGGCCATAGCCGTGCCAGAGTGGGGTCCTGGACCTCACCGGCGAGCTGAAAACCACCGTCATAGACCTGACGCGGATTGGTTTCCCGTGCCAGCGCCAGCCCTGTTTTGCAGGCCGTGGGTAAGGGGCGGTTGATGCCGTCGCGCCAGCAACTGATTAAGGTTTCTAGTGTCTCTTGCGCCTCGCTTTGTTCTAGCGGCGCCATACTGATAATGGCATCGCGCGCCATTAAAAAGCCGGTGACCGCTTGCCCCATGGCGGCGGTTGCCAGCTGATGCAGCCAGGCGTCGATCAGCTTTTCACCCCGGACTGCGCCTTTTTTGTCCGTAATTTTGCTGGCGATTTGTGTCAGCCAGACAGTTTCCCGGCCATCGCTGTGCATGTTATCCAGCCAAGCGTCCAGCGTGACGTCCCCATGCGTGAAACTAAAGGCTAATTTGTCTGCAGGATGAGGGAATTGCTGGCCCAGCTCCAGCCAGGCGGTGCGCACCGGGCTCAGGGCACTGATCAGCTGGTTCTGCCATTGTTCACCGATTAAGCCTATCGGTAACTTGCCTTCACGTGCCAGCCGCGCCGCACGCTGGCGTAAATGCGCGGGCACATCGTTCAGCGGGGCTGCATCTGGCACACTGCCGCTGTCGTCCAGTAAGTAATCTGCCAGATGATATTCTTCCAGTGCGTCTATGCCGAAAGGCTCTTCGTCTTCGCCCAGACTTTGGTCATCATGAAACATGACGCCTAGCCGCTGGCGGAAGAAATATTTGACCGGCTGCTTGATAAAACGCCCGAGTTCAGCCAGCTTCAGACTAGTCTTTGCCTCTAGTTCCAACGCTGGCAATGCGTCATTTTGCAATGCGTCTGGCAGCGCCGTATGTGCCGCACGCCATTCTCTGGCGTAGGTAATGAGTTTGTGATTGCGACTATTCTGTTCAAAATAACGCCGGCTAAAAGCTTGCAGCGGGTGTTCGGTGGTCATTTGTGTGAGGTCGGCATCCCAGGCCGTTACCAGATAGTCGCGCAGTTGCGACACCAAGACCGAGGGCGGTTGTTCGCTGTTGTCGCGCACATTGCGTCCCACCCAGCTGATATACAGGGTATGGCGTGCGGCCAGCAATGCTTCGAGCATCAGATAGCGATCGTCATCGCGCCGCGAGCGGTCGCCAGGGCGTGCCATACCGGACAGTGCCAGCAAATCAAAATCGACATGTTGTGTACGACGTGGGTAATCGCCGTCATTCATGCCCAGCAGGCACACTACCTTAAACGGCACTGCGCGCATCGGCATCAGGGTGCAAAAGGTCACTCCGCCCGAGACAAACTGGTGATTCAGGGTAGGTTCATCAATGGCGCTGAGCCAGGCTTCGCGCAATACCGCCAGCGGCACTTCCTCCTGATAAGCGGCGTCCTCACAGGCTTCCAGCCAATCTTGCAGCGAGTCTTCCAGCTGCGCCAGCGTCAGTCTGTCTAGCTCATCAAGCTCGCCGCGTCCGCCTTCTGGCGTAAAAAAAGCGCGTAACAAGGCCCGCGCACGGCTGCCCCAGATGGCGGGCGTGGCCGGTTGCGCCAATAAGCTTCGCCAATGAATTAAAGTGTCGATCAGTTGTGCCAGCGAACCGGCCAGCGCGGCATCTAGGCCGCCGACTTCGGCATACGGTTGTATGCCGGCATAGCTAGCGCCATCGCCACTGGCATAACCTAGCAACATGCGTCGTATGCCAAAAATCCAGGCATTTTGTTCGCCACTAGCGCCTAGCCCTAAGCCGTCGCGGTGTGATTGATCCAGCCCCCAGCGTATGCCGGCGCCGGCAATCCACAGGCTCAGTTGTGGCAGATCGTCTTGCTCCAGCCCGAAGCGACTGGCCAGCGCTGGCACATCAAGCAGGTCGCGCACTTCGCTCTGACGACAACGCTGCTGCGGCAGGCGCAGCAAGTAGTCTAACGCCAGCAGTAGGGGATTAATGCTGCGGTCTTTGACGTCGGCAATGGTGTAAGGGATATGGCGTAAATCGCTGCGCTGGTATTGCCCGAACACGGCGCGAATCGCCGGGGAAAAGACTTCAATGTCGGGCACCATGACGACGATATCTCTGGGCCGCAGGGGCGCTGATTTAGCCGCCCCATCCACAACAGTGTCAGCCGCGGCTAACATCATCAGTAGCTGATCGTGCAAGACTTCGACTTCGCGTTGTATGCTGTGCGCCACATGAAAAACCACAGAGTTGTCTGGTGCATCAAAACCTGGGTGAGGGTGGTCGTCTAACGGTAGCAGATCGCGGATAGCAGCCTGCACTTGCTCTAGAATGGTGGTGCCGGCGTTCTCGGTAAACAGATCCAGACGCAGACTGGCGAAGTTGGCGCGAGTGGCCAGCGTGTTGTCGAATTCATCTAACAAACGTACAAAATCACGTCCCATCCGGCCCCATCCGGCCAGCAAAGGGTGGCTGTGCGCATGCAATTGATCGAGCGGTATCTGTGCCAGATCTTTGCCGTTTTTCATTTGCTGGCGCTTATGCTGGGCTTTGAGTAATTCGCGTCCTTCAATAATGTCGCCCCAATAAAACTGACAAGGGTTCGGCACCGCTAGCAGCACCTGGGTATGGCTGGCCAGGGCCGCGAGCGCTTCCAGAGTTTGCTGCGGTAAGGCCGAAATGCCAAACAAGACTACGCGGCGCGGCAAGCTGCTTACCGGCGAGTCACCGTTGTTGACGGCATCGAGAAAACGCTGATGGATATTTACCCGCCCCATGGCTTCAAATTCTGCCGGCATATCAGCCAAAATAGCGCGCCACAGTTGTGCCTGCCAGCGCTGGTCATCCGGCAAGGGTTTCAGGTCACCGCTGGCGCTGCGCAACACATCACGCCCTTCGGCCCAGTCATTGAGCCAATCGGCGCGGTAAACTTGATATTGATCGAGTAAATCTGCCAGACGCTCGGCCAGTTGCAGCCGTCGTTCCGGATTGCCATCGGCTAAAAAATGCCGCAAAGGGACAAAATCTGGTGCCATCAATAGTTCAGGGATCAAACGCATCAGGCGCCAGGTCAGCGGTGCTTTATCCAATGCAGAATGGCTGGGAACCTGGTCGCGCCCCAGCATGGATCGATACACTCCCCACAAAAAGCGTCCGGGCAAATCGATACGGGTTGCCGCGCACACGCCCAGTTCTTCTGCCACTGCGATCTTCAGCCACTCAGCAATGCCGTTTGACTGCACCAGAAAAATCGCCTGTTCCAACGCACCCAGGGGATTGTTGCGCAACCATTCAAACACCGCCGCCCGCAACTGTTCTAACTGGTTACCATGCAAAATAATCAGGCCAGGCGTGATGGGGGAGTCGGTGTGTGACATGGGCTCAATTCAAGTAATGGGATGTCATTAGGCGGACGGCGCGGAAGAATATTTTCGGCGCTTTCCTGTGCAGGCATGATTCTAAACGATCGTTCTTTGCGTTAAGAATAAATGCTGAAAAATCCTCAACTGAGCGGCCCTGTCATTGCGTACTAACTAGCCTCAATATATGTCGATACATTGCCAATATGGCACGCAGCGACATCTTTGCCAGTCTATGTCGATGAAGTAGCAAAGAAGGTTTGGCAAAGTTGTGAAGGACATGTAGTTGCGATCTATCTCCGGTATTCTTGTTATTTAAATTGCTGCAACTAACTCATCTTCCTTCTGTAATGTTCGTGTGGTGATCTCAATTTTGGTCAGGGTAAACCCTTTACTTGCACCAATTAATTGTCCAATGCGAGCAAACTCTATGCCGCGCGATGATTGCAGTGCGACCACGTCGCCTTCTGGTAAACGATGTTGGCTGGGTACAAATAAGGTATAGGCTTGTGCCGTGTCTCTCCCTATAACTCCGGGAAAAGCGTCTTTTTCGATAAACACATAGTCATCGCCTGGAAGATATTTATTCAGCCAGACGGCTTCGCCATAATCACTGAACTTATCCAGCCCTATCGTTACGCTCCCCGAATCCTGCCTGTGAATACTACTAATAACACCCAGGCTTGGCCGATTCCAGTCTGCTTGATCCACCATGTAGGCAGCGAGCTCTCCTATTTTCATTGCCGTCGTGAAGCGATTTTCTTGTGTGCTTAATTGCAAACCGCTTGCGGTTTCCTCTTGCAAGAACCAACCACTTTCCACCGTTGCGACATGGTCTTCAGAAAAGACGGCGGAGTGGCGCGCCAGTAAATCAGACATGCGTTGCCCTACACCTTGCCAGCCTCCGCCGGCCTGAATATGTCGTAACAGCGGGAAGACATCTTTGAAACCAATGAATATACGTAAGTCGCAAATGCGGGGTGACGCCTCTATGCTGTTTGACTGGACACTGGCATGTGAGTTAAAGGCTTCAAATTGCAATTGTGCCAAAGCCAGTCTTTCAACCGGAGAAAATAAGCTCAGATGTTTGGAGATTTTGCTTGGGTCGGCATCTTTTCTGGCACGTAATACATGTGAAAAATCATTGGTGATCGTTTGATGTAGCTTCTCCCAGTTAAGTATTAACGCCGGTGTTGATCCGGGCAGACGCTGCCATTGGGTCGGCATTTTGTCGTAGCAATACACCAGCGATTGTTGTTTCGTCAGTGGTAAGTCGGTATCTACTGCGATCTCTAGTTTGAGATCCCCTAAGCCTATGGAGTGATCGAGTAATACTTGCCACTGCACCGGCCATTTCAATAAATGAAAACGCTGCGACATTTGCAACGCGGCAAACATATCGCGCATATGCATGGTGGGAAGCTGACATGTCTTGATATATTGACGCTCTAACAGCAACATCGGTTTCGCGGCGCGTCCCGCTGCCAGCATCATATGGATGATCGTATTGGCAGTTTGCCATGCCTCTTCGCTGAGTTGCTGGTAACGCAAACCTTTAACTTTTTGTTTTAGGCGCAATAGATCTAAGATGCGAAATGCGCTCATGTCTGCCTGCGCCAGCGAACGTGCATAGCGAAATGACGAGCAGCTATGTAAGTGACTTAAGATGGCTTTGTAGGAATTGATCAGTGCACTACAGATGTTAATGATGCATTCCAAGTATTGCTCGCGTTGTTCAGAATCGGGCAGACCACCATCGCTGCTAAATTGAATCACGAATCCTTTTGCCGGCGCATAAAGCAACCCGACCAAATTTTCATTCAATTGCAAGCGGCGTTTGATTGACAAATTGCAACGATTTAACTGGCGTAATTTCAACAAAAGTTGGCGCAGCAGTTGAAAATCTTGTTCAGAACTTGAACGCAATTTATTTAAATGATATAGCTCAGTAAGCACAGGCGTAGCGGCATGTCGTACCGTCGGTAAGCGAAAATTCAA
>JBBQNW010000026.1:0-20338 GCA_038330335.1 Burkholderiales bacterium
TTTTCTATATTCAGGTGAACATCTTCGAGATCAAGTAGCCAGACAAACTTGCCGGATTCTATTTCTGACTGTATCTGCGCCATGCCACGCTGAATGTCGGCGTGATCTTGCTCGCTGATGATATTTTGTGCCGCCAGCATCTCGGCGTGCGCCAGGGAACCCTGAATATCCACTGCCGCCATTCTTTTATCAAAAAAAACCGATGCGGTGTAACGTTTGACTAAATCGGAGACAGGTTCGGAGAAACGGGCAGACCATGCCTCGCTTTTTTTGGAGAATTGTGATGTCATATTGCTTTCCGGAGTTTGGGCGTAAATGTGCGGCTTTGCTGTATAGCTGATTCTTCTACCCAGATTATACCGTGCGACTGCGCTATTTTTACCTTCCTGATCGATGAACCAACAAACCCAGCCTTTACAGAACATACAGAACCCGCGCCTGATTCCCGATTGCTGCAACATTGGGGTGGTCTTGCGCATCTTGTTGACGGTCAATTTTTCTGTCCTGATGGGTTTGCTGGCACGCGGACAAGGTCTGGCATTGAATTTTCAGGAATTTATCGAAACCTCAATGCTGGTGGAAATGATCAGCTTATTTTCTTTGCTTGTTCTTTGCGGCATACGCGAGCGCAGCGAAAAAATCGCCATTCCGGCTTGGGTGCAGCGCTTATTATGCGGCGTGGTGCCGGCTTTGATCTGTGTCTTGCTGCTTAATTATCTGGATGGTATGGAGTGGTTTGTGTTTGGCTTTCCGCATTTGCAGTTTGCCTATGCGGTCTTGTTGTGTTTTGTGCTTGGGGTGAGCCTGCAGCATTATTTTGAGCTGCGCGGGCGGGCATATTCGCCGGCATTGGGCGAAGCGCGCTTGCAGGCTTTACAGGCAAGAATACGGCCACATTTTCTTTTTAACAGCCTCAACGCGGTGTTGTCACTGATCCGGACCGAGCCCCGCCAGGCCGAAGCGGTGCTGGAAGATTTAGCCGATCTGTTTCGTGTTTTGATGCGCGACACCCGTGACATGACCACCATGCAAGAAGAAATTCGGCTGTGTGAGCAATATCTGGCAATAGAAAAAATTCGACTTGGTGAGCGGTTGCAAGTTAGCTGGCATACGGAAAATCTCAGCTCTCAAGAATTACAAGACGCAAAGATCGCTGCATTGCTATTACAACCCTTGATTGAAAACGCCGTGCACTACGGGGTGGAGCCTTCGGCGACACCAGCGCTGATTTTGGTGGGAATCCGGCGTAACCTGGATAAAATCGAGATCACGGTATCCAACCCTTTTCATGCGAATGCCAGACTCTCACAGGGAAACAATATGGCACTGGAAAACATTCGCCAGCGTTTGAGTTTGCTGTACGATATTGAGGCTAAATTGAGCTACGGCGTGGTCGGCAAGAGCTTTGAAGTTAAACTGCATTTCCCATATAAAACATGATAAAACATGAAGCGCCCGAAAATACTCATCGTCGATGATGAGGCGCCGGCACGCCAGCGCCTGGTAACACTGCTCTCCGATATCGCGCAGGAATGTCCTTGCGAATTAGTGGGGCAGGCCAGCAACGGCCAGGAAGCACTGGATCAGATCGCGCTCTACCAGCCCGATATCGTGTTGCTTGACGTACAAATGCCGGGCATGACAGGGATGGAGCTGGCACAGCATTTACTGCAGTTTAAAGATTTGCCGATACCTGCGATCGTTTTCGTTACTGCGTACGATGAATACGCAGTGAAAGCCTTTGATGTGCATGCGATGGATTATTTACTCAAGCCGGTTCGGGCCAGCCGGCTGGCGCAATCTATCTTACGGATTGTTGAACTGCAGGCAGGTAGCCAGCAGACAATTGTCAGCGCAACGGTGAAACAGTTGCCGGCCGCCAGACAATGCTTTTCTGTGTTGGAAAGAAACCGGGTCTTGTTGATTCCGGTATCAGACGTTTTGTTTCTGAAGGCCGAGCAAAAATATGTGACTTTGCATACACAGTCGCGCAATTACCTGATCGAAGAAGCCTTAACCGCGATTGAAGTTGAAATGGCGGCGATGCTGATACGTGTGCACAGAAATGCGCTGGTGGCACGCCGCGCCATTATTGGAGTGGAGCGGGCGACACACATTGTTGATGGTGATAACGACACAGAAAAAGTGAGCGAATCCTGGCAGGTAATATTGCGTGATACCCCGGAGCGTTTGCCGATTTCAAGACGCCAATGGCCACTGATAAAAAGTTTGGTCCGCTAGCTAAGCTTATCTGGCTAATGCGAAACAACAGTTTGCGCTGTGCCAAATAGCGCGCTTTACAAGCCATCCAGCCTGATGGCGATGATGTTTTAAGATGATGTTTTAAGATAATGTTTTAAGATGATGTTTTAAGATGATGTTTTGAACAAGCTTCATGTCGCAATCGTAATCGTAGCCGCCATCAATGTAATTGCATCGATGGCTGGCGACCACATTAAGCCTGTTTCCAGAGTCTGCGTTAGCACATCAGCAGGCGGCGTGATTCACGGTGATGACATGAATCGCCAGACCACCTAAAGCGGTTTCTTTATACTTTACTTGCATGTCAAAACCGGTCTGGCGCATGGTTTCTATGACCTGATCAAGGCTGACGTGATGCTTGCCGTCGCTTTTTAGTGCCAGTGAGGCAGCGGTAATGGCTTTTACCGCTCCCATGCCATTGCGCTCTATACACGGGATTTGCACTAAGCCGCCGATAGGGTCGCACGTCATTCCCAGATGATGTTCGATACCGATTTCTGCGGCCGATTCAATTTGTTCGTTACTGCCGCCTAAAGACGATGTCAAGCCTGCCGCTGCCATGGCACATGCCACGCCGACTTCGCCCTGGCAGCCTATTTCGGCGCCGGAAATAGAGGCATTTTTCTTGCAGAGCATACCGATCGCCGAGGCCACCAGTAGAAAATTGCGGATCCCGTCTACTGGCTTGCCTGGTTTGCAGTCTTGCGAGTAATAGCGCAAGACTGCCGGAATAATCCCGGCAGCACCGTTGGTTGGTGCTGTGACCACCCGGCCACCGGCAGCGTTTTCTTCATTAACGGCCATGGCGTATAAGCTCACCTTGTGCATGCTGTCATGCGGCAAGACGTTGATGGTCTCATTGGCAGTAAGCCATAATTTGGCGGCACGGCGCTGTACATGCAACCCGCCGGGTAATTCGCCGGTGATTTGCAAGCCACGCTCGATGCAGCGACTCATGACATCCCAGAGCCGGTCAAGCCCGGCATCCAGTTCTTCCTCGCTGCAATGCGTCAATTCGTTGGCGCGCAGCATGGCGGCGATGCTCAGACCGCTGCGTTGGCCGTGGGCTAGCAGATCGGCCATCGTACCAAAAGGGTAGGGCACTTTGGCGGCAGCGGCAACTGGACGATGATCTTGTTGCAGTTCTTCCTCAGAATAAATAAAACCACCCCCGGTCGAATAGAACACTCTGTCGTAGGTGCTGCCATCGTTTCTGCTCAGGCGAAAGCGCATACCGTTAGGATGACCTGGCAAGACTTCTTTTTTGTGCCAGATCAGGTCCTTGGCGATATCGAATTTGACGCTGTATTCGCCGAGTAAATGGAGAATGCCGCTGCTGGCAAGGGTAGATAATTTATCAAAGATGCTGTCAGGGGCGACATCTTGCGGTGTTTCTCCCATCAAGCCTAGCAGTACCGCTTTGTCTGTGGCATGCCCTGAGCCTGTTAATGCCAGCGAACCGTAAAGCTCCACCTGAACCTGACTCACTTTATACAGATGCGGGCATTCAAGTAAAAAGCGCCGTGCTGCTAGCATCGGGCCAACCGTATGTGAACTCGATGGCCCCACGCCTATTTTAAATAAATCAAATACCCGCATATCCATATCAGCACCTTGTCTCAAGTAATTATTGTTATGCCGCCTTGGTCAATCCTGCTGTTGGCGCGTGGCTGATCTGGACGTTTTTCAGCATATCTGTGACCAGATGTTGCAGATCAATTTGTGGTGCCCATCCCCAGTCTTTACGCGCGGTGCTGTCGTCCAGACTTTGTGGCCAGCTTGCTGCAATTGCCTGACGGCTGTCTGGCACATAGTGTATGTCAAATCCCGGCAAATTTTGTTCGATTGCTAACGCTAATTCCCGTGGATTAAAACTTAAACCGGCAACATTGTAAGAGGAACGGATGGAAAGTTTTCCGGCCGGGGCATCCATCAGGGATAGCGTGGCGCGAATCGCGTCTGGCATGTAGATCATCGGCAGGGTAGTCTCTGCTTCCAGGAAACACGGATAGCTCTCGCCACGCAATGCTGCATGAAAAATCGCGATCGCGTAATCTGTTGTGCCGCCGCCGGGGGGGGATTTGTAGCTGATAATGCCAGGGTAGCGAATGCTGCGCACATCAATCCCGTATTTTTGAAAATAGTATTCACACAGACGTTCACCGGCTAATTTACTGATGCCGTAAATGGTGGTTGGATCCATCACCGTAAATTGTGCTGTGTTTTGGGCCGGAGTGTTCGGGCCGAAGGCCGCAATCGACGACGGCCAGAACACCTTGAGCGCTTGTCCTGCAGCACCACGCAGGCGGGCGAGTTCAAGAATATTGAGCAGACCGTCCATGTTTAAGGTCCACGCCTTCAGGGGTGCCTGTTCACCGGTGGCCGATAATAATGCAGCCAACTGATACACCTGCGTGATCTGGTATTGCTCTGCAACAAAGGCCAGGCGCTCTGGATTGAGCACATCAATCACTTCATACACGGTGGCACCATACAGGCTGCGCGGGCTGATGTCGGCAGCAATGACATTTGCTGCGCCGTGTTGCAATGCCAGTGCATCGACCAGTTCGCTACCGATTTGCCCGTTGGCACCGATGACAAGAATACGTTCCATATTCATTCCTAAAAGCTTGTTATTTGTTATTTAATTAAATTCAGTTCACGACCCGCCTGTGCAAAGGCGGCCAGGGCAGTTTGCAATTGCTCTGTCGTGTGCGCAGCAGACAATTGAACCCGCACGCGGGCTTGCCCCATCGGTACTACCGGATAGAAAAATCCCGTCACCAGCACGCCAAGTTCGTACATGCGTGCCGCAAATTTTTGCGCTACCGGTGCATCAAACAGCATCACCGGCACCACCGGATGTGTGCCTGGCTTGATGGTAAACCCCAGGGCGGCTATTTCGCTTCTGAAGAAAGCCGTATTCGCATGCAGTTTGTCACGTAATTCTGTTGATGCCGAAAGCCGCTTCAGTACCGACAAGGACGCGCCGGCAATCGATGGTGCCAATGTGTTGGAAAATAAATAAGGCCGCGATTTTTGACGCAAGGTGTCGATCACCTCTTTGCGCGCTGCGGTAAAGCCGCCCATGGCGCCGCCAAGTGCTTTACCTAAGGTGCCGGTAATGATATCGATGCGTCCCATGACATGATGATGTTCATGTGTGCCGCGACCGGTGGCCCCCAAAAAGCCGGATGCATGGCATTCATCAATCATGACCAGGGCGTCATATTTGTCTGCCAGGTCGCAGATCTGATCAAGCCTGGCGATGGTGCCATCCATGGAAAACACGCCGTCAGTGACGATAATGCGGTGGCGTTTGTCAGCGGCGGCTTGCAACTGCAGCTCAAGATCGGCCATATCATTATTGGCGTAGCGATAGCGCGCTGCCTTGCATAGGCGAATGCCGTCGATGATAGAGGCATGGTTTAAGGCATCGGAAATAATCGCATCTTGCTCATCAAATAGAGGTTCAAATACTCCGCCATTGGCATCAAAGGCCGCTGCGTACAGTATGGTTTCTTGCATTCCCAGAAAGTGCGACAGCGCTTTTTCCAGCTCCTTGTGGACCGTTTGCGTGCCGCAAATAAAGCGCACCGAAGACAATCCGTAACCATATTTTTCGGTCGCGGCAATAGATGCCTGCACCGTTGCTTCATCGCCGGACAGACCTAAATAGTTGTTGGCGCAAAGGTTGATCAGCTTGCGGCCATCATCACACGTCACTTCTGCACCCTGGCGCGAGGCAATGACCCGTTCTGGTTTGTATAGCCCCTGTTCACGCAAACCATTCAAATTGCTCGACAGGTCTGTGAAGAAGCTTTCTTTACGGGATAGTGATGGTGTTGTGTTCGTGCTCATTGCGGTCTCCTGTTTGCTTATTTTGCGTATAGATGTCGATAGACATCAAATCATTGGTGGTCGTGCTGCTTCCGGCGAATTGCTTCTGCTAAGATAGCTGAATATAGAAAATCTATTAATTCATTAAACTATTCGATATAGCGAACTAAATTTCGATATATCGAATATTATCTACACCTATTGATCTTTGCAACGAATTTACCAACCGAATATGAAAAAAGTGACGATGATGACTCCCCCTGCGCCGCCCGAAGTGGGGGCGACCTTGCAGCGCATGCGTCTGGAACGGGGGTTAACCCTGGAAGACCTGTCGCGTACCGCCGGCGTTTCTAAATCGATGCTGTCACAGATAGAAAGAGAAAAAGCCAACCCGACCATCGCAGTGGCATGGCGACTGGCAAATGCGTTGGGTGTCAGTATCGCGGAACTATTGTCCTCAGATACACCTAAGATTGACGCAATTCGCATGCTGGAACCGCACGAAACGCCAACTTTGCCCGGTGAGCACGCGGGTTATGTGTTGAAAATTTTAGGACCGATGGAGTTGGCAGGTCGTTATGAATGGTATGAGCTGACGCTAGCCCCGGGCGGAGCACTGGTGTCGGCCTCGCACGACCCCGGCGCAACCGAACATCTGACACTATTGCATGGCAGTGTCGAGGTTGAGGTCGATGGCAACAAGAAAAAACTGAAGATTGGTGGTACGGCACGTTACGAAGCCGACAAAAATCACGCCATACGAAATATTGGAAAAGCTGAAGCAAAAGCGCTGATGGTGGTCATTCATCGGTAAAAGTGGCTTTTGATCAAATTATATTCATAGTTCTACCGATAAAAATGTGGTTTCTTCCTGCTCGCCTGGTGGCAGGAAGATATAATGTGGAAAGTGTCAGTGCCGCAGCTTATTTTCCTTTATTACCTCTACTTATCTTATTCCTACTATGCAATACGTATCAACACGCGGTCATACCGCGCAGCAAAATTTTTCTGAAATTCTGTTGGGCGGCCTGGCTCCCGATGGTGGTTTGTATTTGCCGCAGAGCTATCCCCAGGTCACGCAGGAAGAACTTACGGCATGGCGCCAGCTGTCATATGCCGAGCTGGCGATGGCGGTGTTGCAAAAATTTGCAACTGACATTCCTGTGGCTGACCTGAAAGCCATCACCGAGAAAACTTATACCGCCGAGGTATATAAAAATGTTCGCGCCGGGCAAGATGCCGCGCAGATCACTCCATTGCGTGTACTGGAAGATAACAACGGGCGCAAACTGATTCTGCAAGCCCTGTCTAACGGCCCGACACTGGCGTTTAAAGACATGGCGATGCAGTTATTGGGCAATCTGTTCGAATACACCCTGGCCAGGCATAATGCCGAACTGAATATTTTCGGCGCCACCTCGGGTGATACCGGCAGCGCCGCTGAATACGCCATGCGCGGTAAAAAAGGCATCCGCGTTTTCATGCTGTCGCCGCACAAAAAAATGAGCGCCTTCCAAACCGCCCAGATGTTCAGCTTGCAAGACCCGAATATTTTCAATATCGCGGTTGAAGGGGTGTTTGACGATTGTCAGGATATGGTGAAAGCGGTGTCCAACGATCTGGAATTTAAAAACCATCAAAAGATCGGTACGGTGAATTCAATCAACTGGGCACGCGTAGTGGCACAAGTGGTCTATTACTTCCGTGCTTACCTGAGCGCCACGAGCGGTAATGAACAAAAAGTATCGTTCACAGTGCCGTCGGGCAACTTCGGAAATATCTGCGCCGGCCATATCGCCCGCATGATGGGTTTGCCTATCGACAAACTAGTGGTCGCCACCAATGAGAATGATGTGCTGGATGAATTTTTCCGCACCGGCATCTATCGTGTACGCAAATCAGCGGAAACCTGGCACACCACCAGTCCGTCTATGGATATTTCCAAAGCATCCAACTTTGAACGTTTCATTTACGACTTGTTAGACGGTGATGCCGCGCGCGTGGTGGCATTGTTTAAAAAAGTCGAAAATTCTGGCGGTTTTGATCTGTCCGGCAAACCCGGTAGTGATGGCGATGAGTTCAATAAGATCGCCAGGTTCGGCTTTGAATCGGGTAAATCTGTGCATGCAGATCGCCTGAACACGATTCGTCAGGTAGAGAAAAACTACGGCATTACCATTGATACCCACACCGCCGACGGCATCAAGGTCGCACTCGAACATATCCAGCCAGGCGTGCCTATGATCGTGCTGGAGACCGCCTTGCCAGCTAAATTTAATGAAACCATTCAGGAAGCACTGGGGCGTGACGCCGAGCGTCCGGCCGGATTTGAAAACATCGAAGCTTTACCTCAGCGTTTTGAAGTAATGAGTGCGGATGTCGCAGAAATGAAAGCATTTATTGCCAAGCATACCGGCTTGTAAGCGTACAACACGGGCAACAGGTTTTGTCCGGCAATTTAACAGTTTCAAAAAAAGAAAACGTCATATCCACCGGCCTTGCCGCATATTTTTGCGAACCAGGCCAGATGGACATGGCATTTTCCTGATGTAATGCGACTACACCGGCAATATTCTCGGCATTAATTGTCCTATTCGCCATACATTTTCATCGGGAAATGTATAAATAAAATCAGGCAAACACCTGACGCAGAGTGTTGCTGAGTCTTTGTCCAAATACATTGATGAGTAGGCCAGCCATAATAATGGCAGCGCCGATGATCTGTGTGGTTTGCAATGCTTCGCCCAACAATACCCACGCCGCCGTCAAGCCGACAACCGGAACCAGCAAGGTCAGTGGTGCCACCATATGTGTGGGTAAACTGGCTAATAATTTGCCCCATAAGGTGTAGCCAACCAGCGTTGCCGCGACCGCCAGATACACGACAGTGAGTATCGAAGACAAGGTCAAATGTGTCAGGCTATGGCTTATCCGGTCAACACCTTCAAAGCATAGCGACAATAGCAAGAACGGAACAATTGGAATCAAGGCACTCCAGGCTACCAGACTAAGAATCGAGGTGGCACCAATTTTCTTGTTGATGACATTGCCGCTAGCCCAAGACAGCGCCGCACACAAAGTGAGTATGAAACCCAGTAACGGCACCTGATTCACAGAGCTGGCAAGACTGGCGCTGCAGAGTAATATTAAGCCGGCAGTGGCGATAAACATGCCGACAAAATTGACCACGCGAAGTTTGTCGCCGAACACCAAGGCAGATAAGCCCACAGTAAAAAAAGCCTGCGCCTGCAATACCAGCGATGCCAAACCCGCTGGCATGCCCGCTGACATGGCAGAAAACAAAAAAGCAAACTGCCCCAGGCTAATTGTCAACGCATAGGCAAACAGCCATTTACACTCGACTTTGGGACGTGGCAAAAAAAGCACGGCAGGGAAGGCGACTAGCATGAACCGTAATGCGCCTAGCAAAAATGGCGGAATGTCTTTCAAGCCGATTTTAATCACTACAAAATTCATTCCCCATAAAAAAACCACGATCAGGGCAGTAAAAATGTGACGGGGACTGAGGGTTGCTGAGGGCATAAAATATTGTTTTTAGAGGTAAAAGATGATGCCGGTCGATTATTTGATCGAACTATGTACACGCGCTGTGGATGGCGGATTTTTTGCTAAAAGAGCGGCCGGCCGTATTGGGCGAGGCACTAAATTACCACCGCAGTTCGGGCAAATACCTTTCAAAGTGATCTCGACACAAGCAGTGCAAAAAGTACATTCAAAAGAGCAAATATGCGCGTTGGCTGCTGATGGTGGCAAATCACAATCACAGCGTTCACAATTAGGGCGGAGTTGCAGCATATATTTTCCTTCATAGTGTTTAAATGAAAACCAAAGGATAGCAGCAAGAAACAACTTTCGCCGACCTTATCAGGACAAGATTAGGGCTAATCAGGACAAAATTAGGACAAGATTAAGACGGGCCGAGCTTAAATAACAAAATTTAAAAAACAACAATGCAACTCAACTGAGTTAGTGTTGACTGCGGGAGACGACTGTGTGAACGGACACCCGACCAGCGCCGGCACACCAGCATCGGCTTCGACGTTATTAGTGCCGGTGGCGGTGATGGATGTCCGGATAGTGTTTATGGGCATGCTTCTGTGTCCGGTGCTGGTGAGGATGGACATGCGGCTCGGTACCGTCCCAGTCGAAGTTGTGCTCGTGCTGATGATGCGCGTCGTGAGCATGCTCATGCGTGTGCGCCATCGGCTCATGTTCGTGTTCATGTTCATGCGTTTCAGTCAGATGCAGCCAGATACCGCCGGCCATGAGCGCCGCCGCCAGCCAAAACAGCAGGCTTGGGTGGTCGCCGAGCATCAGCAGCGAAATGACGGCGCCAACGAACGGGGCGGCAGAGAAATAGGCACCGGTGCGCGCCGTGCCGAGGTGGCGCAAGGCCAGCACGAACATCACCAGGCTGAGCCCGTAACCGCAAAGGCCCACCAGGCCGGCGGCGAGGATCGTGGTTATCGGTGGCAGGTGCGCGCCTAATGCGAAGGCGATGGCGAGGTTGACTGTGCCGGCCACCAACCCTTTGACTCCGGCGATTTGCACTGCGTCACTGGCCGAGACCTTGCGCGTCAGGTTATTGTCTATGCCCCAGCAAAGGCAGGCGCCGACAATGGCGATGGCGCCCCAGGGCACGCCAAACGCCGGAATCTGCTCCCACGACAGCAGCACGCCGGCCGCGACGATCAATAGCATGCCGATAAAAATCCGACGGTCAAAATTTTCCTTAAACACGAACCAGGCCAGCATCGAGGTCAGCACGCCTTCCATGTTGAGCAATAACGATGCGGAAGACGCAGGCGTCATCGTCAACCCAAACATCAGCAAGACCGGGCCGGCAATACCGCCAGCGGCGATCGCGCCAGCCAGCCAGGGCAGATCCTCGCCGGTCAGCCCGGCTCGCTCGGTATTGCCACCGCGCTGCGCCAGCGCACGCAGCAGGTAAAACGCCAGCAGACCCAGCCCGCTGCCCAGATAGAGTATGCCGGCGAGCGCTACCGGCGACACCTGTGCTACTAACGATTTGGCGAACGGCGTGCTCGCGCCAAACAGTGCGGCTGCCAGCAGCGCATAGACTACGCCTTGGTGCATGTCTTTGTCTTGGTGTAACTTCTCAGTCATGATGGCTCCATAAATACTGCGCAACAGCTTATCACGCCTAAATGGCCCGCCGCTGGCCTTACCAGGCAAGCAATTCGCCTGGTGCCGAGGTGTTATCGGCCAGATCTGCCGTGACCCACGTTTTGGTGCCGGGGGCGATTTTGACGGCCGTCTTCGCTTTCATGGCGGCGTAGTCGGGACCGGCGAACACCATGGCGTGCTTTGCCAGCAGAGTTCGGTAATTAGCGTATCACTTACGCCGCTGTAAACGCCGGGGGGAGCCGGCGTTTGGGAAAAAGGTCAAGAGGCGGACTCACCGGTAAAATGCACGTTGCCGTGAATGCCCTGGGAAATCCGGTCCGATGGCTACTGTCTAGGGGCGAAGTGCACGATAGTCAGCAGGGCATTGCCTTGTTCAAAGAACTGTTTGCAGCAGCCTTATTAGCGAAGCAAGGGTATTACTTTAAAAAAACTGTGTCCTATATCGGGGCCGGTCACACGCAGGTAGTCATGCCACCGGAAAGTTGCCGCATTGGGCGACATTTGTACAATAGTGTGCAAAGAACGCAGTGTACAAAAGGACGCAGTGTCGTTGAACGCAAGGTCGGAGCACGCAAGGTCGGAGCACGTTTCTTTAGCCGCGTTACGCAATTGAGAAGGATGACAACACGATATGAGCAACCCGACAGTAACTTCCTTTCGTAGATTAATCTCGTGTTTGCTTAGCTTTGGCTGATTGAAATATCAATAGACACTGGTGTATAGACCACGGATCGGATAGACGCCACAGTTTCGCCGGCACCTCATACAGCCCGCACCTCGTGCGCTATGACTGTGTGAATAGGTGCCGGCAATAGGGCATTCCGTTGGTAATGGGCTTATCTCCGAATCATCAGAAATTTGCCGCTGACACGGACATGGCGCAGTCGATACACTTTAGTGGCGACTCAGAAGTGAATCTGGCTCTGTACCATAGTAGGCGTGGATGCTCTGCTCCCATGTTGCATCGGCCATGTTCGGCCAATTATCCTTGTCAAATCCCGGGGCGTTTTCGAGCCGGGATTTGTCCACGTTCAGCACGAAACGTTTATTCGCCGAATCGAGCTTTAATGCGCTCCACGGTACGGCAAAGAGTTTCGCTCCCATGCCGAGGAGTCCGCCATAGGACAGCACTGCATAGGCAATGCGACCAGAAGCCACGTCCAGCATGATCTCTTTGATATCGCCCAGGTCTTCGTCTTGCTGGTTGTATACATCATTGCCCACAAGAGTGTCGGCACCCATCAGCTCAGGGCCGGGGCCAATGTTGGCACCACCCTTGTCTTTATACATGCCATAGGTATCACGTTCGGTGTAGTTCATGTTCATCTCCAATTAAAAATTCAGTTAGTTAGGTGACGTAGATATCACGCAGAGCTGTGATACCTTTTTTACAATAAGCTAAAACCTGAGCGGTATCTGTACGATTCCGCACTTAGGAACACGACTTTATGAAGCAGGACGTATACACATTGAAATGCCATCAAGGCAAAAGCCAGCGCAGATGTTTTGGGGCGAAATTGGCGCATGCGATCAGCTTGTTCAGATTTACCAATGTGACGATAAGTTGATAAATACACAAGAGGACTTCGTCATGCCAGGTCTGAAGAGTGGCGAATTACAATCGTTTCGCCACTCCGGCGCATTTGAATGTGCTCGACGGCGGATGACATCGGGAGATCATGATGTCGATGCGCTTGCGCAGAGGGACTTCTTTCTCAGCGTGACTGCCTTAGTGCCGAAAAGGTATAAGACAGTTAAAGTACTTGCGGGCTAACTTTTGCTGTGCCGGAACCTTTTCTGTGTTCTGCGCCTATCCACCGGTAGCCTGCACCTGGGATGGCATGAAGGCAATTGTTCACGTTTGCGCCGTCCATCCCAAGACGTAAAATAGTTGTACGCGAATTTATGGGGTCTGCGGCTCATGCCTTTCGATAGAATTCATTTCATGTCGCACGCGACTTATGTCTTCATAAATCACCTTGCGTAAGCGGTTGACGGCGCCAAGCGGGCGATGTTCCGGTAAGGCGTGCCATGGGCTGAAAGACAGGTTCTCACAGAATTGGTTTTGCTCTGGGGTATCGAAACCCTGACGGGGAATATGGATAGTTGCCACCTGGTAGAAAGGAGCCTCGGACTCTTTCCATTCGACCATAGAATCCTCGACATCCATGCTATCGCCGGTTCTGGGTTGAACCAGAAACTCCATACACGCAGCGCTCTGCTCAAGCGTATTGCGTAGTGCGTCGCGCAGATAATCATGGGATGGCTTGGCGGGAATTGATTCCACTACTGAGGAGCAACTCCTGGCAGAAAATTTGACAGCTTGTTTTTCGCGCCCCGCGCCTAATTGATAGGGAACCATCGACCAGTAACGGGTATGCAGTGGATTGGAAATTTTGCTGCTGATAGTTTCCCATGCGATTAATGACCCTGTAGTTCCAAGGGCAAATGGCACCGCCAGTTTTTCGAAAAAGCTGTCGCTGTTTATTTTTTTGATAAACGAAAGATAGCGTTGCGGATCGTTGGCAAAAAACACCGGATGGTTGATCATGATGAAATCTTGTGTGGTCGCGTTGCTTTCATTCTCCAGCAATTTTTTTCCCGGCACACCGATCAGCTTAATCGCCATACCACGCGCATCACCTTTGCTATCGGCTCGGCTGGCATCTTGCGATCCATTTGAAAAACGAATCCAGGCCTGATAGGTTTTACCCGGGATAAAAATTCCTGTGGCAAAACGCTCAGCGAGTGAGTCATTCACGTGAAATTCAGCGGTTACGCAACCATGTGCTTTCGGGTGTGCATCGCGCCGGGCATTACCATTGCGGTATTGCTCACGGACAGACTGTTCAATGCTTGCTGCAATCTGGCCCGATAGTACTTGTTCATTCTGATACAGGCTTTCGCCTAAGCTAGAATCGGCAACCGGATAGGACAAACCATTTGGCCTGACAGACGTTGTTGGCACCGGACTGTGCTGAAATTCTGCACCTGCGCAGCCTGCGACAACAAGAAGTAATGCAAGACTAGCAAGAGGGGCGGCGCGCATGGGTGTGTTTTCTAAAGTGATGCCGGAACTGGCTGCTATTTCGCAGAAAGTGCGTGCGGAATGAAGATTCAGGATGTTGACAGTACTCGCCATGGTCAAACTGCGTCCGTACGATAGCGCACATTTTGACTGCCAAAAAAATTCAAACAAGCACGGTTACATCATCACTTCAACAGGATGTCGGCAGAGACAAGATGACTACCCAGTGTCGATGATGTATTGATGCTGACGGCATTTTTAGCCAAGCTGCCTGAAATCATGGATCTATGCGGATACTTAGCAAACGCCGACTCGTGTGGAGCGTAATATCGTCAAAAGGCGGCAGCGTATTTGGCGT
This sequence comes from Burkholderiales bacterium, assembly GCA_038330335.1. Taxonomy (GTDB): domain Bacteria; phylum Pseudomonadota; class Gammaproteobacteria; order Burkholderiales; family Burkholderiaceae_D; genus Undibacterium. The sequence goes on from JBBQNW010000026.1 coordinate 14,658, forward strand.
AGGGGGGGGGCTGCCAAGTCTGGGGTCCTGAAAACAATGCAAGAGCACTGCCTGGATCAGGGCTAGCCAGCATCAAGGAAGTTTCGCCTGATACTGAACTAACTCAACGGGCTAAAATATTCCCCTATCAAACTTACATGGACGGTCACGGCATCTTGTTCGGTGACTGAGTGTTCGCCTGCAAGGTGGCTAGTTTTGTCACTAAGCTCATTCTTTCTGTATCTAAATACCCTAGCTTGTCCACCGCTTGTTCCAGTTGTCCCTTTAGTAATTGTAGCTCTGATCCTTGTGTGGCGGACTGAACGTGCGATTCAAGCTGTTGCTTCGACATTAACTCCATCTTTTTCATCAAAATATCGTTACTTCCTGATAAATCAGTGCATTGGTATTTTAGAATGTCCCGCTCGGAGCGGATAACTGTCAGGTCATCTGCAAGGCTTATGCCAAGTGCTTCCGCACGTTGCTGGTCTTTTTGAAGCTGGGTAAGCTGCGCCTCCTGTTGCGCCATGGTCGAGCGGTTGGCAAGTAAGCTTTGTCGAGCGCCCGTGATGTCCTGATCTAATCGTGTAATTCTTAGCTCGTAAGCGGTCCGATCTTGCGCTCTCTGCACCGCGGTCGCTTCTTGATAGTGGTCAAATTGAGCACGCGCATGCGTCAGTTGCTGAGTCAGGCTTGCTACCTCAGATGTGCGGTCCATTAAGCGCAATTGCAGACCGGATTTATCTACCTCCAGAGTCGCCAAAGATAATGATAATGCCTGTTTTTCGGCTTTTAGTTGGGCAATCTCTCGCTGTGCATTAGTCAAATCGCGCTGCAAGGATTTATTCTGATCCACGATCTCCGATTTCTCATTCAGCAGTTCTTGCTCATGTTGCCGAAGCGCTGCAAGATCCATCTGATGCTGTTTGAGCGCCTTGACAATTTTGCTGTCGGCTTCAGCCTGTACCGCTTCATAAACGTTTTTCACTGCCTGCAGCAACCCCGAAGGTATGCCGGATCCGGAGGCTTCAACTGCCTCAACATGCTCCTGTTTCCAGCGTTTTAACATTGGTGCAATCGTGCTTTTGCTGCCGGTGCTGCCGATCGCTTCCCGCACCGTATCAACGGTCGGCGTTTTACCATTTTCAGCCAGTTGTGATGCTGCTTTTGCAACATCCGAATAGAGAATCCCAGCGCGTGCCATGTCTGCCCCGAATAAAGTAATGTAATATGTATTACGTAATAATATCTTAAATAATGAAATTACACCTATTAAAAAAATCTATATTATTAGTGTCGATAAAGTTTCTTATCGCATGTTATAAAACGATGGCGTATGCTAGTCTAAAAATTATTCAGTACAACCTCACAAATTGAGCGATTTCATGATTGAAAATGCCATCCTGCCAAATCACGCTGTGACAGAAAAAATTCCTACCCTTCCTCTATTGCGTAACGTCGGTACGCCTACAGCGGCAGAACAGGCGCACCACGCAAGCATCTTGGCTGAGGCTACCTCTGACAATACCCGTCGCGCATATCGATCAGCAATTAAGCACTTCCTGTCCTGGGGTGGCGTCTTGCCAGCCGACGAGCCGACCATGATTCGATATTTGTTGGCATATGCGGAAACCTTAAATCCGCGTACGCTGGCATTGCGTTTGACTGCATTGTCGCAGTGGCACTTAAGTCAAGGCTTCCCGGATCCCGCATCAACACTGACCGTGCGCAAAACGCTGAAGGGTCTCTCCCGTCGTCACGGCGTCCCCAAGAAGAAGGCCAAAGCCCTGCCGCTCGACGCTCTGGAAGCCATCGTTAGCTGCCTGGCGAAGCGCGATACGCTCAAGGCAAAACGCGACAATGCCTTGCTGCAGCTGGCTTTCTTCGGGGGTTTTCGGCGCAGCGAGGTCGCCGCGCTACAACTGGACTATGTGCAATGGGAAGCGCAAGGCATCACGCTCACTTTGCCGCGCTCAAAAACAGATCAGTCAGGGGATGGCATTACCAAAGCCATTCCATACGGGGACGGTGTATGTTGCCCTGCCAAGGCGCTGCGTATTTGGCTGGCAGCTGCCGGTATTACCGCAGGACCCTTGTTTCGCCGGGTCGACAAATGGGAAACCGTGGGCGCGCAGGCATTGAACGCGGCCAGCGTCAACACGATCTTGTCAGAAAGCGCCAAACTGGCGCACCTGGACTATGTACCGGAACTCAGTAGTCACAGCTTACGACGTGGCATGGCGACCAGTGCGCACCGTGCGGGTGCTGATTTTAAGGATATTAAACGGCAGGGTGGCTGGCGGCATGACGGTACGGTGCAGGCATATATTGAAGAGGCCAGCCAATTCGAGGGAAATGCGGCCGGTGCAATACTAAAACGAAAAAAATAACTGGCCAAAGATCAGCCTGCAAGGTTCGTGCGCTACCCCACAGACGGCAACAAGCTTTAGGCGTGTACTACAGATTCTCGCTTTTTTACATTTGTGATATTAGCTAAGGACCTAACATGGAAAATACTTCCCCTGTGGTATCTGATTCGCAGTCCTGCAATCAGGTGGAAAGCAACTTTAAGCAAAACATTACCGCCTATAGAACCACGGCATTGACTTAACCAAGAAAAAAAGGAATTCAAAATGAAAAACCCTATACATTCTCACCATACTCTTGCGGGTATCGTCTCTGCTGTAGTTTTGTCGGTGCCGGGATGGGCAATGGCCCAGCCAGGCGCAATGCCCGCTGCTCACTCGACTGCAGTAACTCGTGCAAGCACCGATAAGATGCAGGCAGGAATGGAGATGCGTAAGTCCATGGACGGGATGTGTGGAAAAACCCGTGCGATGACCATGTCTGAGGATACTGACTTCGATTTCGCTACGATGATGCGCATGCATCATCAGGGCGCTTTGGATATGGCTCAGGCAGAAATAGACAAAGGTAAAGATCCGGCGATGATTAACATCGCTAAAAAAATTGTACTTGCACAGAAAAAAGAAATTATTGAATTTGATAAGTGGCTGGAAAAACACAAAAAATAAGCGTATGAGTTACCTGAGTTTGCCTCGATATTTCGGCTGCCATCAAGTAAATTCCAGGCAAGTAGCAGCCCGATGTCGGGGCAGGTAATCAGTTTTTTCTGATTTTCCTCTTGCAGCGATCCCGGTAGTGAATGGGTGAGCAATGGGTGAGCAATCGCCAAGTGTTGAATGCTGGCGGGTTCGATGACAACAGACATCCATGTAGTTGAAGCTGGCACCTTATTTTCATGGGTTCCATAACGAATAGCCCGGTAGCGCTCGTTCTTACAACGCTCAAACCAGCTTTAGTTGGTACACTAACGCTCGTACATAAGGAAATTTTCGCTGCGGCCGTCAGTTCCGCAAGGATCAGCGGATAGATTTCTCTGACGATTAGCGCTAGCAACCGGAAACCTTGCCGGTTGCGTTTGCGCGTTTACCGGCGAAATTTTTGGCGCTTCCGGCTTACAGCGCCGACAATGCCAAACGCACCCGTTCGAGGTGGCCGCGGACTTCGTTGGCGACCTTGCTCACCTCAGGATCATCGGTGAGCTGCATCACCGCTACGGGGTCCATGAAACCCACGCTGAGGCTGCCGTTCGGCTCTTCCCGCACGATGACATTGCACGGCAGCAGTAGCCCGATGTCGGGCTGGGCGAGCAAAGCGCGGTGCGCCAGTGACGGGTTACAGGCACCCAGGATGCGATAGGGACGCACCGCGACACCGAGCTTGGCCTTCATCGTCGCTTGCACGTCGATGTCGGTCAGAACGCCAAAACCTTCCGTCTTCAAGGCTCCGGTCACACGTGCCACGGCATCGGCAAAGCTGGTATCGCCCAGCGTACAGAAAAAGCCATAGGCCGCTGGCGCGCCTGCGGGCGATTCAATGCGTGTATTCATGGTGATCTCCTTAAGGTTTGTCCGGCGTTGGCGGCATTTGGTCCATCATCATTTTCATCATGGTCTGCATCATTTCCATATGCTTGGCCATCATCTGCTGGTGCATGCCCATCTCGCCCGGCCTGCCAGCCATGCCAGGCATGCCTTTCATCTCGCCCATGTTGGCACTCGACATGCTGCTCATCATGTTCATACCGTCCTGCATGGCTTTCCTGTGTTCCGCCATGAGCTTGCTGCGCTCTGCAGGAGTCTTGGCGTTCATCATCTTTTCGTGCATGCCCTGCATGGTCTTCATCTGCGCATCCATCTTGGCCATGTTGTCGGATGCCATCATGCTGTTGCCAGATGCCGCGCCCATGGGCTTCGCCGGGGCAGTGTTGCAGGCGACTAAAACGGTAGTGCTTGCGAGGATAGCAATAAGTGGAATGAATCGAAAATGTGTCATGACAGGCTCCTGGGTAAGTGAAGTAACGTGCGAAACAACGAGGGAAATTCAATACAGACGCAAGGTTCGCCTTCGCTCATTTGCGCCCTCGGCTAACGATCCATGCGACGAGACCAGCGACGACGATCACCAGCAAAAGCGGCGTCCATACTCCGCCGTATCCACCCATCCAGTCACCGCCGCCATTCATCATGTTGCCGTTTTGCGCCAACGTGACGCCGGTGTTCAGCATTGCGCTGGCACCCACAAGCAAAACCGGCAAGGTCTTCATCAATGTTCTCCGGTTAAATTTACTAACTTAATTTACGCTTTCACTCTGCCAGTTTCTGTGCGGTAGCACACACAACGTCACCATCCACATTTAACTGCAACCACAGCTCCAGCAATGCCAGGTGCCATAATTTGCTCCCATGGATGCGGGTGAAATAGGCCTCGGGCGTCTTTAGCAGCTTGTCGACATAGGGACGCTGATAAAGGCCGCGTTGGCGACAAGCTTCGGAATCAAGGATGCTACGCATGAATGCGAGAAAATCGCCACTCACATGCTTCAGCACGGGCACCGGGAAATAGCCTTTGGGCCGGTCGATCACGGCGTCGGAAATTAAGCCGCGCGAAATGGCCTTGAGCGGGAATTTTCCGCCTTGCTTAAGCTTGAGCTCCGGCGGCATCCGGGCCGCCAGTTCCACCAGCTCGTGATCGAGGAATGGCACACGCGCTTCCAGACCCCAGGCCATCGCCATGTTGTCGACACGCTTGACGGGATCGTCCACCACCAGCGTGGTGGCATCGAAGCGCAGCACCTGGTCGATGAAGGTATCGGCCTGCGGCTGCGACAGCGCTGGTCCGACCAACGCCGCAGTCACGTCCGGTACGTGATAAGCAGGGCTGACCATCTCAAGATACTCGGCGTGGTCGCGGTCAAAGTAGTGGGCGCGGAAACGCTCCAGCGCCGGGCCTTCGGCCGCTGCCATCTCGGGATACCAGAAGTAGCCACCGAATACTTCGTCTGCACCCTGTCCGGAAAGCACCACCTTAACCTGCCTGGCCACGCGTTCGCCCAGCAGGTAGAACGCGATCACGTCCTGACTCACCATCGGCTCGGACATCTGCCGCACCGCTTCGGGCAGGCGCCGCAGCACTTCATCGTAAGGAATCAGATACTTGTGATGCTGCGTTTTGAATTGCGCTGCCACCTGGTCTGAGAACTCGAATTCATCGGCCTTCTCCGTGCCTTCGCCCAGCGTTTCGAAACCCATCGAAAAAGTCTGCAGATTGTCTACATGCTCTGCCAGCAGGGCAACCAGCAGGCTGGAATCGAGGCCGCCGGAAAGTAGCACGCCTAC